>NZ_JBIEKH010000036.1:0-26877 GCF_043496985.1 Halomonas sp. B23F22_20 | reverse complement strand
AAAAACCCTCGGCAAAACAAGCACTTTTGCCACTCATCACCGCCTGCAACGTTGCCCGTCGCCGGCAGCGGATGCGTACTTTACGGATTCTCCCGGCACCGCGCAAGGACTTTTTTACCGAATCGTGCCGACCGGATGTCGGGGGCGCCGCCACAGCGCCCCCGGGCATCATTCGCCGATGGCGAAACGCACCATGCCACTCCCGCTACCGAAGGCACTCACCTCGATATCATAGGTTCCCGGCGGCAGATGCTGCGTGATGCGTGAGCCGAGCCCCAGATCGGGCGCATCGTCGTTCTGCACATCGACGCCATTGCCCGTCAGCCGCATGATGGTATCTACGGCGCTAGACGTGCTCTCCAGCACCACGTCTCTGGGCTCCTCCACTACCAACTGATAGGCCAGCTGCCCGCCAGAGGACAACTGCCCATAAAGGATTTCGCCAGGTGTCACCCGGCCGCCATCGCTCATCCGCCCCGTGAAGGCCGACTGCTCGGCACGCAGAGTGTAGATACCGCTGCCGCTGTAGCTCTGGACGTCCAGGGTGTAGTCACCGGGCTCGAGCACGGCATTGATCAAGGCATTGCGATCGCCACCGCTGTCATCATCACTGAGGTCGACGCCGTTGCCCCGCAGCTGCAGCATGGGATCGAAGTCCAGGGAGTCGAGTGCCAAGCTCACCTCGGCGGTTTCCTCGACGCTGAAGCGATAGCGATTGCCGCCAACGCCGGTCAGTTGGCCGCGAACTTCCTCGCCGCTGGCGATCTCGCCCTCATTGCGAAACTCACCGTCGAACGCGCCGCGGCGCACTTCCAGCCGATAGTCGCCACTGCTGCTGCCATAGCTCCCCACCTCGACACGATAGTCGCCGGCCATGAGCACCGTCTCGATGCGCGAGTCGGTACCGCCGCCGCCGTCGTCGTCACTGATGTCGGCAGCATCGCCCGTCACGCGCAGCAGGGTGTCGAAGGCCGTAGAGCGTAGCGCCAAGGTCACTTCCGAGGGCTCGTCGAGATGCAGGGTATAGGCATTCCGCGCGCCCTCTTCGAGGCTGCCGGTGATGTTGTCGCCATCCCGCAGCGGTCCACCATTGCGGCGACCGTCGGAAAGATCGCGCTGCTCGGCGAGCAGCTGATAGACCCCACCGGTGCTCAGCATATGGCTGTCGCAGCTCGTCGCCGCCACGTTTGGCTTGGCCACGCGCCCCAACTGCACTCGATAGCTCCCGGGCTCCAGGTAAGCATCGAGACGCAGCTCGCCCGGTGCGCAGGACTCGGCGCGCTGACTCACCTCCTCGCCGGTGAGCCGCATGTCCAACCCATCTCTACCAGACAGCGCCAGATTCAGGTACGCCGGCGCCTCCAGATGAAGCGAGTATTCGGCCTCGTCATTGTCCAGTCGGCCGATCATTGGCTGGCCTGTGACCAGGGCCTCACCGTCATCGGCCGGCTCGGCCACTAGCGAATAGGGACCGAAGGCGCCGCCATCGCGACCGTTGACCACCAGCAGGGTGCAACGCTGTGCCTCGGGGGCGCTCAGCAGGGTGACCGGCTGGCCGTCGGCGCCGCTCTCGGCGGCTCCCAGCCAGAGCCCCTTATCATCGAACGCGGCCAGCGAGGCAGCGAAGGGCGCATCCAGGGTATAGCGATAGCTCTCGGCATCCTCGCCTCCGCATAGCCAGTGCGCCGAATAGCGAGCGCCGTTGTTGAGGTTGACTGGACTGCTCGATGTCAGCTCCCCCTCGATATCGACGCCGGCACTCACCTCCGGCGCAGAGACGAAGCGTTCGCGCTCCTCACTGCAGCCAACCAGAAGGCCGAAGCCGACCAGGCCTACCAGCAGGCGGCCCGAGGGGGCATGGGTATTCCAGATTCCTTGGCGATCCACGTGATGTCTCCCTACATGATGAGGATGCCCCGCCTTGCGGCGGCGGGGCTGAACACTATAGCGAAAAACCCAGCGCCTTGAGGCGTCTCGTGACGGGCCCACCCTGGCCCATAGAGGGCCCGGTCCGACACAGTAATAGCCGCCTCACCCTCACATCGCACCGGCGCCCGCTCAGCGCCGCTCGAGATGCGTCGACGGCGCCAGGGAATCCGGCCCGAGATCGGCAATGGTTCGCGCCCCGGTGAGCGTCATCGCCACGCGCATCTCCTTGTCGAACAGCTCGAGCAGATGGGCCACGCCCGACTCCCCGGCGGTGGCCAGAGCGTAGACGAAGGCACGCCCCAACAACACGGTGTCGGCACCCAAGGCGATCATGCGCACCACATCGAGCCCGCTGCGCACGCCAGAGTCAGCCAGGATGGCCAACTCGCCCTTGACCGCATCGGCAATGGCCGGCAGAGCATGCGCGGTGGAAAGCACGCCATCGAGCTGGCGACCGCCATGATTGGAGACGACGATGCCATCCGCACCGAAGCGGACGGCATCGCGGGCATCTTCGGGATCAAGGATGCCCTTGATGATCATCGGGCCATCCCAGAACTCGCGAATCCACTCCAGGTCCTGCCAGGAAATGGAGGGGTCGAAATTGTCACCGAGCCAGGCGATGTAATCCTCGAGCGCCGTCGGTTGACCGCGATAGTCGGACACATTGCCCAGGTCATGCGGGCGCCCGTGAATCCCCACGTCCCAGGCCCAGGAGGGGTGTGTCACGGCCTGCAGCATTCGACGAATCGCCGCATGCTTGCCGCTCATCCCGGAATGGGCATCGCGATAGCGCGCCCCCGGCACCGGCATGTCGACCGTAAAGACCAGCGTCTTGACGCCCGCTGCCTTGGCGCGCTCCAGGACATGCCGCATGAACCCCCGATCCTTCAGCACATAGAGCTGAAACCACAGCGGGCGATCCACCGCCGAGGCCACCTCCTGGATAGGACATACCGACACCGTCGACAGCGTAAAGGGAATGCCCTTGCCGGCGGCGGCCCTCGCCGCCTGTACCTCGCCCCGCCTGGCATACATTCCCGTCAACCCTACGGGCGCCAGGGCGACAGGCATGGCCAGTGACTCGCCAAGCAGCTCTGTCTCCAGCGACAGCGTGGACATGTCTTTCAGCACGCGCTGGCGCAGGGCGGTGTCGGCCAGGTCCTCGACGTTACGCCGCAGCGTGTGTTCGGCGTAGGCGCCTCCGTCAGCATAATGAAAGAGAAAGGGGGGAATACGACGCTTGGCAGCTTGGCGATAGTCCGTGGCGGCGGAAATGATCATGGCGAACCCTGCGCAATGGATGAGCTGTTGGTAAAGGCCGGCAAGGGATGCGCGGCGAGGCAGGCCCTCGGGAAAGGAGGGGACAACCGCAAAGGCGTCACGGCCGCGCGCCTTGCGAGCTTGGCGAGATAGCGTGTAACGGGATCATGGGGCAGGAATCCTCGGCGCCTGAAGCGACGGCCAGGACGTGTTGTGGCGACGACCGAGCCGGGAAATTGGTATAACCAATTGACAAAATCTTGTCGTCGCACCCTATGCTCCGGCCCCGGGCATGTCAAACTCCGGCATCTCTCTGGAGCTAGACCTTGGTATTAGACTATGAAGCGAGAGACGCAAGCTTCAGAAATGCCTCGAGAAATCCGAGGACATCAGGAAACCACGGCATTGGTAATACCAATTATATGGCGATATCATTCGCCGCAGATCCAGTGCCCAGGAACGTCGCCATGTCTCATCACCCCCTGCGCCAGCCCCGCCTCGCCGATGTCATCACCGAACGCCTCGAGGCATTGATTCTCGAGGGCAGCTTGAAACCCGGTCAGCGACTGCCGCCGGAGCGCGAGCTCGCCGAACGCTTTGGCGTCTCGCGCCCCTCGCTGCGCGAAGCGATACAGAAACTCGCCGCCCGAGGCCTGCTGACCAGCCGCCAGGGCGGCGGCACCTTCATCACCGAAGATCTGCACAGCGGCTACAGCGACCCTCTGCTGGAGATGCTCTCGCGGCACGGCGAGTTCCATCTCGACCTGCTCGAGTTTCGCGATGCCATGGAGGGGCTCTCCGCCTACTATGCCGCCCTGCGCGCCACGCCCACCGACCGGGCCGTGCTGCTGCAGCGCTTCGAGGAGCTCGAAGCGTGCTTCGCCGCCCAGGACCCGGTCGAGGAAGCCAAGTCCGACGCCGCCTTCCACCTGGCCATCGCCGAGGCCTCGCACAACGTGATGCTGCTGCATACCATCCGCGGCATCTTCCATCTGCTGGAGAAGAGTATCGTCGACAACCTAGAGCACCTGTTCAGCAAGCCCGACGCCCGGGAACGGCTGATGTCCCAGCATCGCGCCCTGCTCGATGCCATCCTTCAGGGCAATGCCGAGGACGCTCGTGCCCGGGCTCACGATCATCTGGTCTACGTCGAAGAAGGGCTGCTGGAGGCGGCCCGGGCAGAGACTCGCGCCCAGCGCTCCCTGCGCCGAGCCCAGGCCATGCCCTCTCCGACGCCCGACCACTGAGCCATGTCGAGCCCCACCCCCCCACGTCGTCGACTGCGCGGCCTGCTGTGGATCGCCGGCCTCGCCGGCCTGGCGCTATGCATGTGGCAAACCGCCCAGGTAGCCCGAGAGCAGGCACTCCAGGCGCTGCGTGACGATGCCGAGAACGAGCTTCGGCTGTCCGCGGCCGGCCTCACCGGGCACCTGTCGCGCCACGACTACCTGCCCGAACTGCTGGCCTCGCGAGAAGCGGTCAAACGCTTCCTGGCGACCCCGAAGCTACAGGACCCGATGCCGCTCAATCGGATGCTGGACCGCTTTCGCGCCACCGCCGGCGTCTCCGACATCTACCTGCTGGATCGTCATGCCGACACCCTGGCGGCCAGCAACTGGCATCGCCCGAACACCTTCATCGGCCAGAACTACCGCTTCCGTCGCTACTACCAGCAGGCCATGCAGGGTCACGACGGCCGCTTCTTCGGCCTCGGGGTACAGTCCCGTGAACGCGGCTACTACTTTTCGGCACCGGTATGGCTCGACGAGACCTCCCCGGATGCACGCCCCGACGGCGTCATGGTGCTCAAGGTACTGCTCGACACCGTCGAAGATAGCTGGGCCGCCCAGGACGCCGAGCTGCTGGTCACCGACAGCGACCACGTGGTGTTCATGGCCAGCCGACCGGAGCTCCGACTCACCGCCCTCGAGCCGCTCAGCCCCGAGCAGCGGGCAACGCTGCGCGCCTCGCGACGCTACGCCGACGAGCCGCTGCCACCCACCGGCATGCGCGAGCTCGAGCATCGCGGCGGGCACAACCGCCTGGTGGGCTTCGCCGATGGCCCGCTCGCCGGTCAGCGTTACCTGAGTCTGACTCGCCCCATGCCGGCCTTCGACTGGAACATGCACATCCTCAAGCCACTCACACCGGTGGTCGATGCCCAATGGCTGGCGGCCGCGCTGGCCGGCGGACTCTACGGCATCGTGGTTCTGGGGGGCGGCATCGGCTGGCAGCGCTGGCGGCTGCGCCGCGAGCGCGAGCGTTTTGCCGAGCGCGAGCGCCTCACCCTCGCCAATGCACGAGACGAGCTGGAACGTCACGTGGAGGAGCGCACCCGCGACCTGACGGCCACCAACCGCCGGCTCTCCGACGAGATCGAGGAGCGCCGGCGCGCCGAGCAGAGCCTGCGCGAGACCCGTGACGAGTTGGTCCAGGCCGCCAAGCTGGCGGTGCTTGGCCAGCTGGCCGCCGGCATCAACCACGAACTCAACCAGCCCCTGGCGGCAATTCGCGCCTACGCCGAAAACGCGCGAGCCTTCATCGCACGCCAGCGCGCCGAGGCCGCCGATGCCAACCTCGGCCAGATCGTCGAGCTTACCGAGCGCATGGCCGACATCAGCGCCCAACTGCGCCAGTTCTCGCGCAAGAGCGGTGACAGCCTTACCGCCGTCTCGGTTTCTGCCTGCTTCGACTATGCCCTGCGGCTGTTCCAGGCCCGGCTCGGAGAAGCCGCCGTTGAGGTGGTACGTCACGGTCCGCAAGCGGAAGCCTGGGTGCGCGCCGACCCGGTACGCCTCGAACAGGTGCTGGTCAACCTGATCGGCAACGCCCTCCAGGCCATGGCCGATACTCCCTCACCGCGCCTGACCCTGACCATCGCCGTTGACCCTGAATGGGTGCGCCTGGAAGTGGCCGACAACGGTCCAGGCATCCCCGCAGAGCGGCTGCCACGCATCTTCGAGCCCTTCTACACCACCAAGGCCGTAGGCAGTGGCCTGGGACTGGGGCTATCGATCTCGGCGCGCATCATCGACGACCTGGGCGGCCGCCTGGAGGCGGCCAACAACACCGAGAGCGGCGCCCGCTTCACCATCACCCTGCCCCGGGACGCTAGCTCCGACACTCCGGCATCCAGCAAGGAGCGGTACCAACATGCATGATTCCCCCGCCATCCCGGTGATGATCATCGACGACGAGGCGCACCTGCGCATCACCGCCGGCCAGACGCTGGAACTGGCCGGCTATGCCCCCCAGGCCTTTGAATGCGCAGAGGATGCCTTGGCGGCCCTCGAGCCGAACTTCCCTGGCGTGGTGGTCAGCGACATCCGCATGCCCGGCATGGACGGCATGGCTCTCCTGCGCGAGGTTCGCGACCGCGATCCGGACCTGCCGGTGGTGCTGATCACCGGCCACGGCGATATTTCCACCGCCGTAACGGCCATGCGCGACGGCGCCTGGGACTTCCTGGAGAAACCCTTCGCCAACGAACGCCTGGTGGAGGTCGTCCGTCGCGGCATCGACAAGCGTCGCCTGAGCCTCGAGAACCGCGCCCTCAAGGCCGAGCTGGAAGCTCAGCAATCGGCGCCGGGGCCCCGTCTGGTGGGGCGTACCCCAGCCCTGCAACGACTGGCCTCGATGGTACAGCGCATCAGCCAGGTCGAGGCCGATGTCCTGCTGTTCGGCGAGACCGGTGCCGGCAAGGACCTGATCGCTCGAGCCATCCATGAACGCAGCGCCCGCGGCGGCCGGCCCTTCGTGGCCATCAACTGCGGCGCGGTGCCCGAAAGCACCATCGAGTCGGAGCTGTTCGGCCACGAGAAAGGCGCTTTCACCGGCGCCGTGGAGAGGCGCATCGGCAAGTTCGAGCATGCCCAGGGCGGCACCGTGTTCCTCGACGAGATCGAGTCGATGCCGCTGTCCTTGCAGGTCAAGCTGCTGCGGGTGCTACAGGAGCGCAGCATCGAGCGGCTCGGCTCCAACCAGGCGGTGGGGCTGGACATCCGCGTGATCGCCGCCACCAAGGTCGACCTCAAGGCCGCCGCCGAAGCCGGAGACTTTCGCGAGGACCTCTACTATCGGCTCAATGTGGTGACCCTGCCCATTCCGCCGCTGCGTGAGCGACGCGAGGACATTCCGCTGCTGTTCCAGCACTTCGCCGTGGTCGCTGCCAACCGCAGCGGGCTGGAGGCACCACCGCTGGACGCCGCCGGCACCTCGGCGCTGCTGGCCCATGACTGGCCCGGCAACGTGCGCGAACTACGCAACCTCGCCGAACGCTATGTACTGCTGGGCGTGACCTGCGACTACCGGCTGGATGCCCTACTCGAGGGAGTCGAAAACGAAAGCGGCGAGATGCCCCTGCCCCGACAGGTGGAGCTATTCGAGAAGAGCTTGATCAGCCAGGCCCTGGCCCGCCATCAAGGGCGTGTCAACGAAGTCTGCGAAGCCCTGGACGTGCCCCGCAAGACGCTCTACGACAAGCTGAAGAAACACGGCCTCAGGGCCGAGGACTACCGCCAGAACGCCGATCCCTGAGCCAACAGCTCGCCCAGCGCGGACCAGGACGGCTGCCAGGGAACCAGGCCGGCGACCATCAGCAGCATCAGCGCGGAATTGAGCGGCTCGCGGTAGTCGAACGGCTTGAGGGCCGTGCCAAAGGAGCGCTTGAGCCGCGCGCCAGTGAGATCGACGCTATAGAGCTCATCGAGCAGCAGATGAATGAGGAAGCCCAGCATCACCGCCAGCCCCTGGGCCCAGGCGAACCCGGGCTGAAGCGCCAGGAAGCGGTAACCGCCCGCACTGATGGCCAGGCCACAGAGCAGGGCCGCCAGCAGCGAGTGCCAGATCCCGCGGTGTACGGAGAAATGCTTGAAGATCGGGCTCAGCCCATAGCGCACCCCGATATAGAGCCCCCCGCAGGTCGCCAGCAGCGCGCCAAGGCTCAGCCAGGGGGACAGCAATAGCGCACCCGCCACCACCGCCAGGACGGCCAACAGGGTGAAGATGAGACTCACAGCATGGGAGTTGTCGGCGTCGATGTCCGGCAGGATACCGCCCAAGGCAGTCAGCCCCACCACCGACAGCGCTTCTCCCGGCGTCCACAGATCCGCCTGCCAACCGACCAACGCCAGCAGGGTGCCGCCGCCCGCGGCGACACTAAGATGGGTACGAAAATCGGCCATGCCCGCGGCGCCTCGAAAACTGGATAAAACATCAGTTTAGCGCTCTGCATGACCAAAGAAAACAAGCAGTTGGCGGGTTACGCCCTTATTGCACCTTGTAGGCAGGGCAAGGCAATCAGCTCTGCGCCAGATACTCGTCTTTCAGCTTGACGTAATTGCCAGCGGTATAGGGGAAGAAGGCCCGCTCCTTGTCCTTGATCGGGCGCAGTGCCTTGGCCGGGTTACCGGCGTAGACATGGCCGCCCTCCAGGCGCTTGCCCGGCGGCACCACGGCGCCGGCGGCGATGATCACCTCGTCTTCGACCACCACGCCATCCATGACGATGGCCCCCATGCCGACCAGGATGCGGTTGCCCAGGGTGCAGCCGTGCAGGATCGCCTTGTGGCCGATGGTCACGTCGTCGCCGACGGTGAGCGGGAAACCGTCGGGATTGAAGTCGCTGGCGTGGGTGATGTGCAGCACGCTGCCGTCCTGGACGCTGACACGGTTACCGATGCGGATGCGGTGCATGTCGCCGCGGATCACCGTCATCGGCCATACCGAGCAGTCATCGCCCAGTACCACGTCGCCCAGCACCATGCAGGCCGGGTCGATATAGACACGCTCACCCAACTGCGGGCTCGTGCCCTTCCAGGGTCTCAGGGTCTTGGCTTCGCTCATCACACAGCTCCCGTCGTCAGATCAGTCCGGAGATCAATACTACCAGCGTCAGCGGAATCGACACCCAGCGCACCGTGGTGCGCCACATGCGAAAGCCGACTGAGCCGGCGCCCAAGGCGTGCCGCGATACCGCCTCGGGTAGCACCCAAGCGGCGAAAACGGCGATCAGCGCACCGCCCACGGGCAGGAAGATCTCCGGCGGAATGGTCGTCACCAGCGCGAAGACATTCATGCCGAACAGCGGCTTGACGTCGGCAAGCGTCGAGAAGGACAGCACCGACATGAGCCCCACGAGCCACACCGTCACGCCGACCACGGCGGCGGCCTGGCCGCGGCCCAACCCCCAGCCCTGGAGGGTGGCGACCATCGGCTCGGCGAGGTTGATCGACGAGGTCCAGGTGGCCAGCAGCAGCAGCAGGAAGAACAGCGACAGCCAGAAGGCGCCCAGCGGCAGGTCGGCGAAGGCCACCGGTAAGGTCACGAACATCAATCCGGGCCCCTCGGCGGGGTCCAGGCCCTGGGCGAACACCACCGAGAAGATGGCGATACCGGCCAGTAATGCCACAGTGATATCGAGCACCGCGACCCCCGCCGCCGCCCGCGGCAAGCTCTGGTGATCTGGCATGTAGGCGCCGTAGGCCATCAGCGCGCAGGCGCCAACCGCCAGGGTGAAGAAGGCGTGGCCCATGGCGGCGATCAATACCGTAGGCGTCACCGCCGACAGGTCCGGGGTGAACAGCCAAGCCAGCGCCGGGCCGAAGCCGTCGGTGGTGGCAGCGTGGCCGGCCAGCACCAGCAGCAGCAGGTAGAGCAGCGGCATCAGCAGGTTATTGAGCCGCTCAAGCCCCTTGGTCACTCCGGCGGCCACCACCATCATGGTCATCGCCAGGAACAGGGTGTGGTTGAAGGTCATCCGCCAGGGATCGGCGAGGAAAGCGTCGAAGCCGGCGCCGATTCGCGCGGCGTCCTGGCCGACAAAATCGCCGTTGATCGCCGATATCAGAAACTCGATGGACCACCCCGAGACCACCGAATAGAACGACAGGATGCAGAACACCGTGAAAGCGCCGAACAGCCCCAGCCAGCGCCAGTGGCGACTGTGCCCGGCACGAGCGGCCAAGTGGCCCAACGACTGCATGGGGCTGCGCCGCCCGGCGCGTCCGATCAGGATCTCGGCCATCATCACCGGCAACCCCAGCAGCGCCACGAAGGCCACGTAAAGCAGCAGGAAGGCAGCGCCGCCGTTCTCGCCGGTGATATAGGGAAAGCGCCAGATGTTGCCCAGCCCCACCGCAGCCCCGGTCACCGCCAGGATGAAGGCGCGGCGGCTGCTCCAGCGCTCCAGGGTTTCGTTCATCGCCTCGTCTCCGGCCTGTGATTCAAAAGGCGCCAAGCCTAGCACATTGAAACCCGGCCCCGTTGCCCGCATCTAAGGCGTGACTCTCCTTTTCGACCCGAGGTGTGCATGTCCACGAATCCGCTGCTCGACGCCCACACGTTGCCGCCCTTCGCCGAGATCAAGCCCGAGCACGTGGTGCCGGCCATCGAGACCCTGCTGGCCGAGAACCGTGAGGCCGTCGAGGCACTGGTGGCCAGAGCCGAGCGCGAAGCGCCCACCTGGGACACCCTGGCCGCTCCCCTGGAGGCCCTCAACGACCGCCTATCGCGAGCCTGGTCGCCGGTCTCGCATCTCAACGGCACCATGAACAACGAGCCCCTGCGCCAGGCCTACGAGACCAGCCTCGGCCTGCTTTCCGACTACAGCACCTGGATCGGCCAGCACGAGGGACTGTTCCGCGCCTGGCAGGCGCTCAAGAATGGCCCTGCCTGGGCCAAGCTCGACGAGGGCCAGCGCCGCACCGTCGACAACGCTCTGCGCGACTTCCGGCTGGCCGGCGTCGACCTGCCCGCCGAGCAGAAACACCGCTATGGCGAGATCCAGTCGCGGCTGTCGAGCCTGGCCAACACCTTCTCCAACCAGCTGCTCGACGCCACCCAGGCCTGGCACCTGGATCTAGCGGACGACGCGCGGCTGGCCGGCCTGCCCGAGAGCGCCCTGGCCACGCTCAAGGCCAACGCCGAGGCAAAGGGACGCGAGGGTTACCGCATCACGCTGGACTTCCCCAGCTTCCTGCCGGTGATGACCCACGCCGACGACCGCGAGCTGCGCCGCGAGGTCTACACCGCCTTCGTCACCCGCGCCTCCGACCAGGGGCCCAACGCCGGCGAGTTCGACAACGCTCCGGTGATGGAAGAGACCCTGGCGCTGCGTCGCGAACTCGCCGAGCTGCTGGGCTTCGCCACCTACGCCGACTACTCGCTGGCGACCAAGATGGCCGAGTCCCCCGAACAGGTGATCGGCTTTCTCGACGACCTGGCCGCACGCGCCGTGCCCCAGGCCCGCGAGGAGTTCGCCGAGCTTACCGCCTTCGCCCGCGACGAGCTGGACATGGCAGCCCTGGAGCCCTGGGACGTGGGCTACGCCAGCGAGAAGCTGCGCGAGGCGCGCTTCGCCATCTCACAGGAGCAGTTGCGCCCCTACTTCCCGGCCCCGCGGGTGGTCGACGGCCTGTTCCAGGTGGTAGAGCGCCTCTACGGCGTCACCGTCGAGGAGGACGAGAACGCGCCCCGCTACCATGCCGACGTGCGCTACTTCCGCATCCTGGAAGGCGGCGAGCCGATCGCCGGCTTCTATCTGGATCTCTATGCCCGCGAGGGCAAGCGCGGCGGGGCCTGGATGGACGAGTGCCGGGTGCGGCGCCTCGAGGACGGCGCGCTGCAGCTGCCAGTGGCCTACCTGACCTGCAACTTCACCCGTCCGGTCGGCGACAAACCAGCGCTGCTGACCCACGACGAGGTCACCACGCTGTTCCACGAATTCGGCCACGGCCTGCACCACATGCTGACGCGCCAGACCGTCGCCGACATCTCCGGCATCAACGGCGTGGCCTGGGACGCAGTGGAACTGCCCAGCCAGTTCATGGAGAACTACTGCTGGGAGCGCGAGGGCCTGGATCTGATCGCCGGCCACGTCGACAGCGGCGAGCCGCTGCCCGAGGAGCTCTTCGCCAAGCTCCTGGCGGCCAAGAACTTCCAGTCGGCGATGGGCATGGTACGCCAGCTCGAATTCTCGCTGTTCGACTTCCGACTGCACCAGGAGGCCGCGGCCCCCACCGCCGCCGACATCCAGGCATTGCTCGACGAAGTGCGTAACGCCGTCTCGGTGGTGCCTCGCGTCGAGTTCAACCGTTTCCAGAATGGCTTCGGCCATATCTTCGCTGGCGGCTATGCGGCCGGTTACTACAGTTACAAATGGGCCGAGGTCCTGTCCGCCGACGCCTGGAGCGCCTTCGAGGAGGCCGGCATCTTCGATCCGGAGACCGGGCAACGCTTCCGCACCGAGATTCTCGAACGCGGCGGCTCTCGCGATGCCGCAGAGCTGTTCCGAGCCTTTCGCGGCCGCGAGCCAAGCGTCGAGCCACTGCTGCGCCATAGCGGCATCCGCGCCGCCTGACGCCTGAGACCACACTCCAGGCCGCCGGCATGCCGGCGGCCTTCCCGTTCAGGAGCCCCATATGGCCGTCCAGAAACGCTTTATCGCCGGCGCCATCTGTCCGCGCTGTGCCGAGATGGACCGCATCCGAAGCTGGGAGCAGCACGGCATTCGCTACCGCGAATGCGTCAGCTGCGACTTCTTCGAGCAGCTGCCCATCGAGGACCAAGCGATGCAAGAGCTCGAGACCCGCGTCAATCGCGAGCCGAGCGAACCTCAGGCCGACGATCTGCAGACCGTTAAGATCCTCGACCCCAAGGGCTGATCCCGCCCAACGCTCTACCAGACATCCGCTATCTCGCCGGCCGCAAGCCCTCTGTGCGGAAATCCGCACGCCTCGATCTCCGCGGCGTGCGGATTTCCGGAATCATCCCCACCGGCCATCCTAGACCTTGGTCGAACAAAATGTCAGCAAACACCTGAATCAAAAGAGCTTCCTCCGTTGTGGAACACCCCTTGCTGTACCTGAGTGTCGCAAGAAGGTCCGCGCGATCGCCGTTGGACCGACCACAACCAACAACGCAACGGAGAAACGCCATGTCCACCACCACCCGGATTCTCACCGGCACCCTGGCCGGCGCCATGCTGGTCGCCGGCAGCGCCCAGGCCGATCGCAGCGAATGGCCGGAAAGCTTCACCGTGGGCACCGCCAGTCAGGGCGGCACCTACTTCGTCTACGGCTCCGGCTGGGCCAACATGATCGCCGACGAGCTGGGTCTGTCCGGCGGCGGCGAGGTCACCGGCGGCCCTAACCAGAACCTGGCGCTGGTGCACACCGGCGACCTGGCACTGGGCCTCACCACCATGGGCCCGGCCGCCGAGGCGAAGGCCGGTCAGAGCCCGCTGGCGCCCGGCGTGCCGATGGACAACGTCTGTGCGCTGTTCCCGATGTACGAGACCCCGTTCTCCATCACCACCCTGGCCGACAGCGGCATCGAGTCGATCTCCGACATCCCGGACGGCGCCACCATCGGCTTCGGCCCGGCGGCTTCCACCTCCGACACCTACTTCCCCAAGATCCTCGTCGAGCTGGGCGTGAACTTCGAGGCGCGTAACGGCGGCTGGAACGACCTGGGCGGCCAGCTGCAGGACGGCCTGATCGACGTCATCGCCTTCGCTGCGGGCATCCCGGTGCCGGCGGTGAGCCAGCTCGAGGTGCAGACCGACGTCAACATCATCGAGTTCACCGAGGAAGAGCAGCAGCAGATCGTCGATGCCTTCCCGGTGTCGCCGTTCCAGATCCCGGCCAGCACCTACCAGACCCTCGAGCAAGACGCCCGCGCGGTCTCCATGTGGAACTTCACCATCGGCGGCTGTGATCTGCCCGAAGACTTCGTCTACGAGATCACCAAGCTGAGCATGGAAAACAACGACCGCATGCGCGACATCCACCGCAGCGCCCAGTTCAGCGTGCCGGAGAACATCAAGTACAACACCGTGCTGCCATTCCACCCCGGTGCCGTGCGCTGGTACGAGGAAAACGGCTACGAGATCCCGGAAGACCAGAAGCTCTGATCCATTGACCGTTCCGCGCCCCCGCGCCGCACTGGTGCGGGGGCGTCCGTCGCAACATCGCCTGTTCTCCGAGGGTGACTCCCATGTCCCAGCATCCCGATTCCCGTCACGACGCACGTGACGACGAGGAGGTCACTCCCGTCGTCGCCGAGGGCGTCGACGACGACGCGGTGGAATCCAACCGCCGCCTCTACACCGGATGGCAGTGGCTGCTGTTCGCCGCCATTGCCATCGCCTATTCCAGCTTCCATCTGGTGTCGCTCAACCTCTACCCGATGGAGACCTGGTCGTTCCGCATCGTGCACATCTGCGGCGCGCTGATTCTCGGCTACGGCCTTTACGCCGGCACCCGCTTCGCCGAAGACGGCCGTGCCCGCTCGCCCGCCTGGCTCGGCTGGCTGAGCTATGCGCTGCTCATTCCAGCGGGCTACGCGCTGTTCCAGGTGTTCATGATGCACAGCGCCATGAACGGTGGCGCCATGCGCATCGCGCCCGAGATCGAGGCTTTCCACTACGGCTACCCACTGATGCTGGCCACCGCCGCCGCCATCGTGCTCTCGTGGAGCTTTCGCCAGTACCGTCACCGCCTGTCGCCGGCCGACCTGGTGCTGATGGTCTGCGCCGTGGCCAGCGCCGGCTATATGCTGGTGATGTTCAACAGCCCGCTGCGCGCCTCCACCGGCACGCCTTTCGCGCCCATGGGCATTTCCTACGCGGCGATCGCCGGCGCGGCGCTGATTCTTGAGCTGACCCGCCGCGTAGCCGGCCTGGCGCTGGTGGTCATCGCCTCCATCTTCCTGATCTACGTGTTTGCCGGCCCGTACCTGCCAGGCTTCCTCGGCTATCCGGGGCTCTCGGTGGGCCGCTTCTTCAGCCAGGTGTACACCGATGCCGGTGTGCTCGGGCCGACCACCGCAGTGTCCTCGACCTACATCATCCTGTTCATCATCTTCGCCGCCTTCCTGCAGGCCTCGAAGGTCGGCGACTACTTCGTCAACTTCGCCTTCGCCGCCGCCGGCCGCGCCCGCGGCGGCCCGGCCAAGGTCTCGATCTTCGCTTCCGGCCTGATGGGCATGATCAACGGCACCAGTGCCGGCAACGTGGTCTCCACCGGCTCGCTGACCATCCCGCTGATGAAGAAGGTGGGCTATCCCGGCCGCAGCGCCGGTGCCATCGAGGCCGCCGCTTCCACCGGCGGGCAGATCATGCCGCCGATCATGGGTGCGGGCGCCTTCATCATGGCCGAGGTCACCGGCATCCCGTACACCGAGATCGCCGTGGCGGCGTTGATCCCGGCCATCCTCTACTTCCTGTCGATCTACTGCATGGTCGACTTCGAGGCCGCCCGCAAGGGCATGCGAGGCATGCGCAAGGACGAGATCCCGCTGTTCTCGAAGCTGGTCAAGCAGGTCTACCTGTTCGCGCCGATCATCATCCTTATCGCCGCGTTGTTCATGGGCTACTCGGTGATCCGCGCCGGCACCCTGGCCACCGCTTCGGCCGCCGTGGTGAGCTGGATCTCGCCCAACAAGATGGGACCGATGGCCATCCTGCGGGCCCTGCAGCTGGCCGGCACCATGGCGATCCAGATCATCGCCGTGTGCGCCTGCGCCGGCCTGATCGTCGGCGTCATCGCCCTGACCGGCGTCGGTGCGCGCTTCTCCTCGCTGCTGCTCGGCCTGGCCGGCGTCAGCCAGCTGCTGGCGCTGTTCTTCGCCATGTGTATCTCGATCCTGCTGGGCATGGGCATGCCGACCACGGCCGCCTATGCGGTGGCCGCCTCGGTGGTCGCCCCTGGCCTGATCGAGATCGGTATCCAGCCGCTGGTGGCGCACTTCTTCGTGTTCTACTTCGCGGTGGTCTCGGCGATCACCCCGCCGGTAGCGCTAGCCTCCTACGCGGCGGCCGGCATCTCCGGCGACAACGCCATGGGCACCTCGGTGGCCTCGTTCAAGATCGGCCTGGCCGCCTTCATCGTGCCGTTCATGTTCTTCTACAGCCCGGCGATGCTGATGGAAGGCTCCTGGCTGCAGATCCTGCGGGTCGGCGTGACCGCCACCCTCGGTATCGTGCTGCTCTCGGCCACCGTCCAGGCCTGGTTCTTCGGCCCGGTGAAACCGTGGCAGCGGCTGGTGATGCTGGTTGGCGCGCTGTGCATGATCTACGGCGGCATCGTCACCGACGTGGCCGGCCTGGCCATCGGTGCGGCGCTGCTGCTGATGCAGCGCGGCCGCCACGGCGGTGGCACACCACGCCCGGCGACGTCTAACTGACGCCAACCGTGTCTGCCAACGCAAAGGGCCCGCCATTTCGGCGGGCCCTTTTCATGCCAAGCTGAAGAATCAGCCGCAGACGTTGTCCAGTACCTTCAGGGTCGGCTCGGACTGATTGAGGGTGTAGAAATGCAGCCCCGGCGCCCCGCCATCGAGCAGCTGCTGACACAGCCGCGAGATCACCTCTTCGCCGAAGGCGGCGATCGATGCGCTGTCATCGCCGTAGGCCTCCAGCTGCTTGCGGATCCAGCGCGGAATCTCGGCGCCGCAGGCGTCGGAGAAGCGGGCCAGCTTGGTGTAGTTGGTGATCGGCATGATGCCGGGCACGATCGGCGCCTCGACGCCCAGGGCACGGGCGCGTTCGACGAAGTGGAAGTAGGCCTCGGCGGTGAAGAAGTACTGGGTGATGGCGAGATCCGCGCCGGCCTGCATCTTGCGGGCGAAGTTTTCCACATCGCGATCGAAGCTGGGTGCCTGTGGATGAGACTCCGGATAGGCGGCCACGGCGATCTCGAAATGGTCACCGGTTTCCTCGCGGATGAACTCGACCAGTTCGTTGGCATAGCGCAGCTCTCCGACCCCACCCATGCCGGACGGCAGATCGCCACGCAGGGCCACCAGGCTATCGATGCCTTCCTCACGATACTGGGCGAGCAGATCACGCAACGCCGCCTTCTCGCTACCGATGCAGGACAGGTGCGGCGCAGTGTTGAAGCCGGACTCGCGCACCGCCCGCACGGTGTTCAAGGTACGGTGCTGGGTGGAGCCCCCGGCGCCGTAGGTCACCGAGAAGAACCGCGGCCGACGGCTGGCCAGGGCATCGCGGGCATGCATCAGCTTCTCGCGCCCAGCGTCGGTGTTGGGCGGAAAGAATTCGAAGCTGATCCCCAGCGGATGCTCTTGTGCGCTCATCGATCGGGTCCTCCTGGTGGAGCGGTGACGGGTGATGCCGCGGGCGGCAGGTGCATGGCGCCATTGTGATGAGTCGACGCCATAGCGGCCAATGAAAGTTTCGCCATTGTGCATCGATTTCTTTCATATAAAAAGCAGACGCTTAATAACCATTAGAAATATAGGCCATCCTAGGCCGCCTGACAGCCTCGTCCCAGCCAGGCATCATGAACGGCTCGCTCGACAAGGAAGGCGACGCATGATCCTCGATCCCTCTACCCTGATGGGCCCACTGTGGACGCTTCTGGCCTTCGTCGGCCTGGGCTGGCTGGCCGCTCGGCGCCTGGCCGTCGATCCTCGACCCATCGCCACCCTACTGATATACCTGATCGCTCCGTTGACCTTCTTTCGCGGTCTGATCCTCGGCGGCCCGACGCCGGGCTACCTGCTGGTCACGGCGGCACTGTTCGCCACCGCCAGCCTGGTGGCACTGACCGTCAGCCGGCTGGCGCGCCGCGCTCTGCCCGGCGAGGAGGGAGCGGTGCTGGCCTTCTCCGCGGGTACCGGCAACACCGGCTACTTCGGCCTGCCGGTGGCGCTGGTGCTGCTGCCTCCGGAAGGCGTGACCCTCTACCTGTTCGGCGTGCTGGGCGTGACCCTCTACGAGTTCACTCTCGGCTTCTACCTTAGCGCCCGCGGGCGTTTCTCGATGCGCGACAGCCTGGCCAAGATCCTGCGCCTGCCACTGATCTACGCTTTCCTGTCCGCCCTGCTGGTCGAGGGGAGTGGGGTCGAGATACCGGCGGCGATCATGGAGGGCCTGGAGGTCTTCCCACCCGCCTATACCCTGCTCGGCATGATGATCATCGGCATGACCCTCGGCCGGGTCACGGTGCGGCAATTCGACTGGCGCTTCATCGGCGCCTGCGTGGCGGTGCGCTACGCACTCTGGCCGCTGCTCGCCCTGGGGGCAGTGGTCGGGCTCCAAGCCACGGTCGGCCTCGCGCCGGCGCTGGCCATGGCGCTGCTGCTGGTTGGCGTGGTGCCCATGGCCGCCAACGTGGTAGTGGTGGCCATGGAACTCGGCATCGCCCCGGAGAAAGGAGCCCTGGCGGTGCTGCTGACAACCCTGGCGGCACCGCTGCTGATTCCGCTCTACCTGGGGTGGATGCTGCCGCTGGTAAGTGGCTAGCTGCGCCCCACATCAGGCGCCACCAGTACGCGCGCCGCGGCGGGCCGCTCCCTGAGTCGCTCCACGTAGGCCACCAGGCGAGGAGTCTCGGCAAGAAGGCTCTCCGCAGCGGGCAGGCCGGCGAGGTAATCGAGTATCGGCGCGGCAATGGCATCGGCGATGGTGAACTCATCGTCGACCAGGTAGTCACCCTCGGCCAACTGCGCCTCCAGCACCTCCAGCGCCCTGGCCACCTGCGGCCGGGCCGCGGCCACCGCGTCCTCGCGCACGGCCCCGCCCTCGCCCTTGGGAAACACGAACTCCAGCAGGTAGCGTCGCACCAGGGCCTGGTCCACGTAGCCGGCGAGGATACCGGTCCACTGATCGACCCGTGCCCGAGTCCAAGGGTCCGCGGGCTGCAGGGCCGGGCCGTCGAAGGCCGCGTCCAGATAGCGGCAGATGCTCGGCGTCTCGATCAGGCGGCGGTCACCGTGCAGCAGGATCGGCACCTTGCCGAAGGGGTGCAGGGCAAAATGCTCGGGCGAATGCATGGCCAGGGGCCGGCCATCGACCTCGGCGCCCAGGGTATAGTCGACACCCTTTTCCTCGCAGCACAGCTGAACGCTGCGCACGAAGCTGCTGAACTGGGGGCCGACGATATGTACGGAAGCGGTCATTCTGCGTGACTCCTTGGCTGTGGGAATGATCGCAGGCTAGTTCGCCACACCATATGTTCAAGAACATACGGTGTCCCTGTGTCACTCTGGACGCCCTGGCCAGAGAACCCCGGAACCACCATCAGCGGAGGACGTTTACCATGCCATGGAGCGCCGACCAGAAGCCCCGTACCCGACGCCAGATCCTCGACGCCGCCGCCACGCTGTTCACTCGCCACGGCTTCGAGGGCGCCAGCATCGACGCAGTGATGAGTCAGGCCGGCCTGACCCGCGGCGCTTTCTACGCCCACTTCTCCTCCGAGGGCGAACTCTATGCCGAGGCGCTGGGCCACGCCGCTCGTACCAGCGTGACGCGTCTGAAAGACGTCGAACCGCATGAACGCGTGCTCGACTATCTGAGCGACAGCCATCGACGCGGCGACGACGTGAACTGCCCGCTGGCCTGCCTGGTCAGCGACGTGGCGCAACAGGACGAGCGGGTGCGCGAGGCCTATACCCGCCTATTCGCTGGCTTCGTGACCCATTGCCAGCCCGCCGGCGAGGACCGTCGGCGGGCCCTGCAGCGAGCGGTCAGCATGATCGGCGGCATGGCCATCGCACGCACCCTCAATGACGATGCCCTGGCCGAAGAGGTCCTCGCCGCCTGCCGCGACCTGGCGCTAGGCAACATCCACGACAACTGACGCCTGCCGCGGCGCCGGGGTGGGCGGCCGGGTCGGGAGCGGACTATGGTTACCCGTACCCCTCCCATCCATCCTTCGGAGGCCGCCTTCATGATGCGACGCACCTGTCTCGGCCTGCTGCTGACCCTGCTGACCATCCTCGTGCTCCCCGTCCAGGCCCACCATGGCTGGGCCTGGGCAGAGGACGAGTCGATCGAGCTGACCGGCACCATCACCGCGGCGCGACTGGGCAATCCCCACGGCCAGTTGACCCTGGACGTGGACGGCACCGCCTGGACGGTGGAAGTCGGCCAGCCCTGGCGGAATCGGCGCGCCGGTCTCGAGGACGGCGACCTGATCAAGGGCGTGGAGATCCGGGTCCTCGGCGCGCCCTCCCGCGACCCCGGCGAGAAGCGGCTCAAGGCCGTGCAGCTGTGGATCGACGGCAAGGCCTACCCGCTCTACCCGGACCGCCTGTGAGTCGCCCTTCCGCCACGCGGCATGGATAGCCTGGTCGCCCTGCTCTCGGAGACGGCGCTGGCCGAATGGATGCGGCTGTCCCGCTGGGGATATGCCGGCGTCAACACCCTGCATGTCCTGGGCATCGCCCTGCTGGTGGGGGCGATCCTGCCGCTGGACATGCGACTGCTGGGCCGCCACCCCGAGGTGGCGCTGGAAGACGCGACCCGGCTGCTGCAGCCACCGGCCATTCTCGGGCTGGGCCTGGCGCTGGTCAGCGGCGCCCTGCTGTTCCTCGCCGGCCCCGGCGACTACCTGTCGATGCCGCTGTTCCTGCTCAAGCTGGGCCTGGTCGCCCTGGCCATCGCCAACGCCCTGTGGCTGAACCTCGGCCCGGGGCTCGCCGGGGCCACGCGGCGCCACTTGAAGATGGCCGGCGGCGCGTCCCTGCTGCTGTGGCTGGCTGCCCTGGTCTGCGGACGCCTGCTCGCCTTCGTCGCCGACTGATGCCGTCGATCCGGTATCTCAGGAGGTGGTGGCGGCGACGGGCAGCGGCGCCACCCCGTCGACGGGGGCGGCGGCCATCACAGGCTCTCGTTCGATCAACTCGCCCCGCCAGTCGATCAACTGCAATCGGCCGTCCGACGTTTCCAGCAGCGCCGTGCAGTGCTCCACCCAGTCGCCATCGTTGCAGTAGAGCACCCCGTTGCGCTCGCGGAAGCCGGCCTTGTGGATATGGCCGCCGACATAGCCATCGAGCCCCTCCCGTTCCGCCTGATGCAGGGCGGCCTGTTCGAACTGGGCGACGTAGCGCTGAGCGGCACCGACTCGGCGCTTCAGCGCACTGGCCAGCGACCAGTAAGGCAGCCCGAACACACCACGAGCGCGATTGCACCAGCGGTTAAGGGCCAGCACGAACTGGTGCATACCGTCTCCCAGGGCCAGCATCCAGGGCGCGATGCGCACATGGGTGTCGAACTCGTCGCCGTGGCTGACCAGCAGCCGCCGGCCGTCGGCGGTGACGTGGATGGCGCGTCGCTCGATGCGCACCCGATGAACCCGCAGGCCGCATAGCCGGCGCAGGGCGGCATCATGGTTGCCGGGGATGTAGATGATCTCGCAGCCGCCGCGAGCCAACCGCAGCAGCCGTGCCGCCAGGCGCTGCTGGGCGGGCGGCAGCACCGCCCGCTTCTGCATGGCGATCAGGTCGACGATATCGCCGACCAGATAGAGGCGCTCGGGGCGCACTCGGCGCAGCAGGCTGGCCAGCAGGGCGGCCTGGCAGTCCCGGGTACCGAGGTGAATATCGGACACGAACAGGGTGCGGGCGGTGGGGGTCGGCATGGGGCGATCTCCTGACGATGCCCCACCAGCCTGCTATACCGCCATGACGACGCCATGGCGCCAGGGTGACGATCCCGTGTCGCTGGAAGCTGGAAGCTGGAAGCTGGAAGCTGGAAGCTGGAAGCTGGAAGCTGGAAGCTGGAAGCTGGAAGCTGGAAGCTGGAAGCTGGAAGCTGGAAGCTGGAAGCTGGAAGCTGGAAGCTGGAAGACAGCATGAACCCCGCCATCATCGGGTCAAGGGTTTTCTTCCAGCTTCAAGCTTATGACTTCAAGCTCCGGGCGAAGCCCGGACTAATAGCGATACCCATCGGGCTTGAAGGGGCCCTCCGCCGCCACTCCGGTGTACTTGGCCTGGGCGTCGGTCATGCGGGTGATCACCCCGCCGAAGCCTTCCACCATGTAGCGGGCCACCTCCTCGTCCAGGTGGCGCGGCAGTACCGAGACGGTGAGCGCCGTACGCTGCTTGGTCTCGTCGAGGTCGGCGAAACGCTCCTCGAAAAGATGGATCTGTGCCAGCACCTGGTTGGCGAAGGAGCCGTCCATGACCCGCGAGGGATGGCCGGTCGCGTTGCCGAGGTTCACCAGCCGCCCCTCGGAAAGCAGGATCAGGTAGTCGCGGCTCTCGGGATCATAGTCGTCGGGGTCGCTGTCGCGGTAGACCTTGTGCACCTGGGGCTTGACCTCCTCCCAGTGCCACTGGCGGCGCATGTAGCCGGTATCGATCTCGCTGTCGAAGTGGCCGATGTTGCACACCACGCAGCCCTGCTTGAGGCTCTTGAGCATGGGCGCGTCGCAGGCGTCGATGTTGCCGGTGGCGGTCACCACCAGGTCGAGGCGCGCCAGCAGTACGCGGTCGATGCTCTCCATCCCGCGGTTGACGCCGTCACGGTAGGGCGAGACCACCTCGAAGCCGTCCATGCAGGCCTGCATGGCGCACAGTGGGTCGATCTCGGCCACCTTGACGATCATGCCCTCCTGGCGCAGCGAGGCCGCCGAGCCCTTGCCCACGTCGCCGTAGCCGACCACCAGCGCCTGCTTGCCGGCCAGCAGGTGGTCGGTGCCACGCTTGATGGCATCGTTGAGCGAGTGACGGCAGCCGTACTTGTTGTCGTTCTTGGACTTGGTCACGGCGTCATTGACGTTGATCGCCGGCACCCGCAGCGTGCCCGCCCGGGCCATTTCCAGCAGGCGATGCACCCCGGTGGTGGTCTCCTCGCTGATGCCATGGACGGCGTCGAGCAGTTCGGGGCGCTTGTCGTGGAGCAGCGCGGTGAGGTCGCCACCGTCGTCGAGCACTAGATTGGGCGCCCAGCCATCGGGGCCCGCCACCGTCTGCTCGATGCACCACCAGAACTCCTCCTCGCTTTCGCCCTTCCAGGCAAACACCGGGATGCCGGCGGCGGCGATGGCCGCGGCGGCGTGATCCTGGGTGGAGAAGATATTGCACGACGACCAGCGCACCGTGGCCCCCAGATCAACGAGCGTCTCGATCAGTACCGCGGTCTGGATGGTCATGTGAATGCAGCCGGCGATGCGAGCCCCGGCCAGGGGTTGGCGCTGGCGATACTTCTCGCGAATCGCCATCAGCGCCGGCATCTCGGTCTCGGCGATGCGGATCTCGCGACGCCCCCAGTCGGCGAGGGCGATATCGGCCACCTTGTAGTCCCTGGTGGGGGCGGATACGGCAGGCTGGTTCATGCGTCACCTCTTCTCGGCGAAAAGCGTGACCTTCACTATAGGCAGCCCGCACGGAGGCGGACAATCAACGCAGGGTCGCGTCCGCGAAACCGGCGATGCCCGCCGCCTCGAGCCTTTCCGCCAGCGCCTCGACTTCGGGGTCGGCAAAGAAGGCCACCAGCTCAGCGGCCCGCACTGGCCCCACGCCGGGCAGCGTACGCCATTCGGCTTCGCTGCGCCCGGCCAGCGTCGCCCAGTCAGGCGTGCGGCCGGCCTCCCAGCCGGGCGGCGGCCCCAAGGCCTCGAGCCAGGCGGCGAACGGCCGCTGTCGAGCGGCGGAGAAACGCTCGACGAGGCGCCGGGCTCGCACTGCCCCGATGCCGTGCGCCTCGGCGAGCCGAGGTGGATCGAGCGTCAGCCAGTCGAGCAGTCCGTCAACCAGTCCGGCCTCGACCAAGGACCGCCAGGTGCCCGGCCCCAGCCCGGCGATATCCAGTGCTTCGTCGCCGGACAGCCACGCCAGCCGCTCGAGGAACTGCCCCTCGCAATCCGCCTCGGGGTGCCAGCAGGACAGCGCGTGATAGTCGGCGGGCGATGGCGGCGTGACCGCGGGACGCTCGGCGCCCCGCCAGGCCACGCCCTCGAGACGGGGAATCGTCAACCCGGCCAGGGCCACGACCACCTGGTCACCGGGCCGGATATCCAGCGCCTCCCAGCGCTCCAGCGAGCCCACCGAGACGCGCCGCAGGGTGCGGCCGTCGAGGGTCACCGGCATCAGGTGCAGCAGCGGCGTGATGCGCCCGGTGCGGCCGACGCGGAACTCGACGCCGCGCACCTCGGCCAGCGCCTCCCGGGGCGGATATTTCCAGGCCGCGGCCCAGCCGGGCGGCTCGGCCATCCAGCGCCGCCCCGGCGGGCGGCGTCCCCGCTTGAGCACCACGCCATCGGTGGCGAAGGGCAACGGGGCGTGATACCAGGTCTCGCGCAGGCGCCGCACCTTGTCCAGGGTGTCCACCTGGCGACTCCATTGCGCGATATCGGAGAAACCCATGATCTCGAGGCCTGCCAGGCGTGCCGGCATGGTCGCCGGCCCATCGGGCCAGGCCCAGGCGAAGAAGCCGATCTCGGCGGCACGATCATCGGTCAGCCGCTCCCGCGCCAGCCAGCCGGCCACGGCGCTGCGCGCCCCCGCACTCCCCGCCTCCGCCTGAACGTGACCGTCGAGGCGTCGATACAGTTCGCCCTGCAGCACCACCCGCGCGGGGGCGGAAGCCGGCAGTCGCTCGGGCACCGCGGGCAGCCGCCGAATTCGCGTCGTCCAGTCCTGGCCGCTTTCGCCATCACCGCGGCTGATCGCCCGGATCAGCCGGCCGCTCTCGTAGACCAGCGTCACCGCCACGCCGTCCACCTTGGGCTGCAGCCAGACATCGTCGCGTCGCGCCAGCCAGGCACGCATCGCTTCCTCACCGTCGAGCTTGTCGAGTCCGGTCTGGGCGACGGGATGACGCGCCTCCCCGGCCGAACCGGTCGAGAGCGGCGGCGCATCAGGGGCCAGCTCGGGAAAGCAGCGTCGCCAGGCCGCCATTCGGGCGCTCGCCTGATCGTAGACGGCGTCGCTCACCGGCGAGGCGCCGTCACGGCGATAGGCGTCGTTCCAGGCGCTCAGGCGTTCATGGAGGGCGGTGAGCTCGCGCTCGGCGCGAGGGGCCGGCCAGTTCGGGCAGTCGGCAGCCAGAAGTGGGCCGGCAAACAGCCAGACCAGCAGGACGAGATAGCGAGACATGGCGATACCGTCACGAGGGCCTGTCTCGAGCCTACGCAAAGGCCCCGTCCGGCAGTGCCGGACGGGGCCCTCTTTTTTCGTACGAGATCAGCGACGCTTGCGACGGCCGCCGAGCGCTTACAGGCCGGCGGCGTCGCGCAGCGCCTGGGCGCGGTCCGTCTTCTCCCAGGGGAAGGCGGTGAAGGTCTCGGTGTGTTGCTCGCCCTGGGTGTCGGTCCAGGTGTAGCTGGTCTCGAACGGCTCGCGACCGAAGTGGCCATAGGCCGCGGTCAGCCGGTACATGGGATGCAGCAGGTCGAGCATCCTGGTGATGGCGTTGGGGCGCAGGTCGAAGTGCTCGCGCACCAGCTCGACGATGCGCTCGTCGCTGATCCGGCCGGTGCCGAAGGTGTTCACCGACACCGAGGTCGGCTCGGCCACGCCGATGGCGTAGGAGACCTGGATCTCGCAGCGCTCGGCCAGGCCGGCGGCGACGATGTTCTTGGCTACGTAGCGGCCGGCGTAGGCGGCACTGCGGTCGACCTTGGACGGATCCTTGCCGGAGAAGGCGCCGCCGCCGTGGCGGGCCATGCCGCCGTAGGTGTCGACGATGATCTTGCGCCCGGTCAGGCCGCAATCGCCCACCGGGCCGCCGATCACGAACTTGCCGGTGGGGTTGATGTGGTACTGGGTGGTCTCGGTGAGCCACTCGGCGGGGATCACCTGCTCGATGATCTCGCGCTTGACCATCTTGCGCAGCTCTTCCGGGTCGATGTCCGGGTCATGCTGGGTGGACAGCACCACGGCGTCCACGGCGCAGGGCTTGCCGTGTTCGTCGTAGCGGAAGGTCAGCTGGCTCTTGGCGTCCGGGCGCAGCCAGGGCAGCAGGCCGTGACGACGCAGTTCGGCCTGGCGTTCCACCAGCCGGTGCGAGTAGTGGATCGGCGCCGGCATGTAGGACTCGGTCTCGTCGGTCGCATAGCCAAACATCAGGCCCTGGTCGCCGGCGCCCTGATCCTCGGGCTTGCTGCGATCGACACCCTGGGCAATGTCGACGCTCTGCTTGCCGATCAGGTTGAGCACGCCGCAGGTCTCGCCGTCGAAACCGACATCGGACGAGGTATAGCCGATGTCGAGGATCACCTGGCGCACCAGGTCCTCCAGGTCGACCCAGGCGGCGGTGGTGATCTCGCCGGCAACGATCGCCACGCCGGTCTTGACCATGGTCTCGCAGGCCACCCGAGCGTTCTTGTCACGGGCGATGATGGCATCGAGCACCGCATCGGAGATCTGATCGGCGATCTTGTCCGGGTGCCCCTCGGACACGGATTCGGAGGTGAACAGGGAGTATTCGCTCATGGCGTCCTCGACCCTCTGGAAATGGGATGACGGCATCTGGGCTCGAAGCCAGGGTGATGGAGTGGCGCAGGCCCCGCGAGGCGGGAAATGGCGCGCCATGGCCCGGGCGGACCGGCTGGGGCCGAATTCTACACGCTCACCGCGGGGCTTCCTAGCGCCCTGCGCGGCGCCGGGCCTGCCCCGCGTGCCCGGCGCTGCGGCGATTTGAAGGCCGCGGCCCATTCGGCGACAATAAGCGCCCTGAATCGACCGCGCCGCCCCTTCCGCGGCGCATCCCAGCCAGGATCCTTGCCCGGTCGCCCCCGACCGGGCAGCGTCATCGCTACTATCTGCCGCAGGCGAGGAGCTGACCCCCATGCCGTCCCGTTTCGAACTGGCCAATGCCATTCGCGCCCTGTCCATGGATGCCGTCCAGAAGGCCAACTCCGGCCACCCCGGCGCCCCCATGGGCATGGCCGACATCGCCGAGGTGCTGTGGAACGACTACCTCCAGCACAA
>NZ_JBIEKH010000035.1:0-29474 GCF_043496985.1 Halomonas sp. B23F22_20 | reverse complement strand
GGTGGTCATAGTCGTTTCCTCATGGTGTTACAGCCGAGCGTCAGACACTCGTCCTATAACCCACGGGGAGCGCTATGGCCACTTCGCTTTCAGTGGCCAACTGTCAGGTAAATACCGTCACAACTCATACATATAGTGTGGAGTGCCTAGCATGAAGATCACAATCTTCGGCACCGGTTACGTGGGCCTGGTGACCGGCACTTGCCTGGCCGATGTGGGCCACGACGTGCTGTGCATGGACGTCGACGCGGCCAAGATCGCCCGCCTGGAAGCGGGGGAGATCCCGATCTACGAGCCAGGCCTTGAGGACATGGTCAAGGCCAACGTGGCCGAGGGGCGGCTGCGCTTCACCACCGAGCCGGCCGCGGCGGTGGCCTTCGGCACCCTGCAGTTCATCGCCGTGGGTACGCCGCCCGACGAGGACGGCAGCGCCGACCTGCAGTACGTGCTGGCGGTGGCCGAGACCATCGGCCGCCACATGACCGACGAGAAGGTCATCGTCGACAAGTCGACCGTGCCGGTGGGCACCGCCGACCGAGTGCAAGCGGCCGTAGCCGCGGTGCTGGCCGAGCGTGGCGAGACGATCGACTTCGAGGTGTGCTCGAACCCCGAGTTCCTCAAGGAAGGGGCGGCCATCGAGGACTTCAGCCACGGCGCGCGGATCATCGTGGGGACCGAGTCCGAGCGGGTAAAGGCGCTGATGCGCGAATGCTATGCGCCCTATATCCGCCTGCACGACAAGCTGATGTTCATGGACGTGCGAGCGGCCGAGCTGACCAAGTACGCGGCCAACGCCATGCTGGCCACCAAGATCAGCTTCATGAACGAGATCGCCAACCTGGCCGAGCGCCTGGGCGCCGACGTGGAGCAGGTACGTCGCGGCATCGGCTCGGATCCGCGCATCGGCTACCACTTCATCTACCCGGGCTGCGGTTACGGCGGCTCCTGTTTCCCCAAGGACGTGCAGGCCTTGGCCCGCACGGCCAGCGAGGTCGATTATGCGGCCGAGCTGCTGGGAGCGGTGGAGGCGGTCAACCGGTGCCAGAAGCAGACGCTGTTCGCCAAGCTGTCGAAGGCCTTCGACGGCGATCTTCACGGTCGCACCATCGCCGTGTGGGGGCTGGCCTTCAAGCCCAATACCGACGACATGCGCGACGCCCCGAGCCGAACGCTGATGGAGTCACTGTGGGCGGCCGGAGCCAAGGTGCAGGCCTATGATCCGGAAGCCATGGACGAATGTCGGCGACTTTACGGTGAGCGCGACGACCTGTCGCTGGTCGGTGATCGCACCGAGGCGGTGGAGGGCGCGGATGCCCTGGTGATCTGCACCGAATGGAAGGCGTTTCGCAGCGTGGACTTCGCCTGGCTGAAGTCGCGACTGACGCTGCCGGTGATCGTCGACGGCCGCAATCTCTTCGAACCGGAGGCGGTCAAGGCCGCGGGAATGTTGTACTACGCCGTCGGACGCGGCGACTCATTAGTCCCGGAAAGTGCTGGACAAGGCCCGTCGTAGCGACCGGGCAGAAATTGTCGCGAAGAACTTGATTGTGGGGCCACCCATTCCTGTGAAAAAATTATATAAATAGTATGTTTGAGTGGTCAATAGATTTGTGTGTTTTTAAAGCAGGGCGGATCCAGGAAAATTGACGGGTAGATAACTTACTGCGCATCTTGCATGTTCAATTAAAGTGCCCGCAATGTTCTACCATGTTTCGGCAGTGTGTACAGATGTGGCATGGCAAGAAATATAAATTCGAATATCAGGTTGTTCTGGGTTTTTCGAGGTGTGGGAGTTGGTTAAGGCTGTTTGGTTGAGTTTGGGGATGATGAAAGCCTGAGGAGTGAAAACCTATTTTGTGACTGGCAGTGTTTCTGCTGGAAGTCCTGTGGATGCTGCCAGCTTTTTCTTATGCATTAGTGATTGCGAAGTCGGGGTCGGTCTTTTACGTCCATGTTGCGAGGTCTGTATGGTATTTGATTTTATTAAATCATGGGGAAGGTGTGGAGGTGCTGTAGAAAAGGATAGGCTTAAGCCTAGAGTGGGAATAACAGGGTCGTTTGGTCGAGGAAATTATGGTGATGAACTATATGTGCAAAATTATAAGCATTGGTTTGGTTCATGGGCGGAGTTGCATTTGCTTACAGGGCTTCAACGCTCTTATTATTTAAAGGAGTTTGCAGAGGCTCGCGTTGATTTAATGGATTCTGTTGTCCTCGGAGGGGGGGATTTGTTATGCCCCTATCGTTCTAAAATAGATCGTGATTTTATTCATCCCAGTTACCTTCGGCGGCCGCTTCATGTCGCTGGTATTGGTGTGGAAAGAAATAAGCCTGAGGTCAATATCGACACTGTTCAAGAGTGGAAGAAGTTTTTGGGTGGCTCGAATGTTAGAAGTATATCAGTGAGAGACCCAGGATCGAAAAAATGGATAGAAGAAAAAATTAATCCTGAAGTTCCAGTGTTGAGTCATCCTGATCTCGTATGTGCGCTGCCTTTGCCTTCGATCAAGAAATTGCATGGTCCACCAGTCCTTGGGATAGTTACTAGGCATATTAAACATCCGAAGGAATATCTTGTTATGACCGAGGTAGGGAGGCGGCTTGCTAGCCAAGGATGGCGCGTTAGGCATATCATTGGTGGTGTGGGTGAACATGGAAGAAAAGATTACGAAAATTCTAAGCATGTAGAGATTGAAGGGAAAGAGGTGGTTTTTAGTCACAATCTTGATGATATTAGCAGGGCGTTGGGCGAGTGTTCACTAGTTCTTAGCATGAAGCTGCATACGACGTTGGTGGCTACAATGTATGGCGTCCCGACTGTGGCGGTTAATCCTGTCGTAAAGGCTAAGGCTTTCATGAGGTCTATAGGGCGTGAAGAGCTTGCTATACATCCTGACGATGAGCGGCTGTTGTCACTGGTCGAGTCGGGTGTTCCGCCAGTACCAATGCAAGAGGTGCAGCGTTTGCGTGAAGAAGCTTCCGACTATATGAGAGCCCTGAGTCAGAATATATGGAGTGAGTTTCGGGGAGCATCTCATGTTCGTAGAAAACTCTTGTCAAAAAAGCCATCGATGCCGTAGGTTCAGGGGCTATTCAGGTTGTCCTTGAGTGCGAAGAACTGATGGTGTTATAGGTTTAAGGAGTTTGCCGTGAAAATTTTAATGGTCGGTTCTGGTTTTTCTGGTGCAGTCATCGGTCGTGAACTCGCCGAGGCGGGCCACGACGTCACCATCGTGGACGCGCGTTCGCATATCGCCGGCAATTGCCATACCGAGCGTGATAACGAGACAGGGGTGATGGTGCATGCCTATGGGCCGCATATCTTCCATACCGATGACCAGGAGGTTTGGGAATACGTCAACCGGTTCATGACGTTCAAGCCCTACGTAAACCGGGTGAAGACGACCTCCAAGGGACAGGTGTTCTCGCTGCCGATTAACCTGCATACCATCAACCAGTTCTTCGGCAAGACCATGCGGCCCGACGAGGCGCGTGAGTTCATCGAGGCCCAGGCCGATACTTCGATCGAGGACCCCCAGACTTTCGAGGAGCAGGCATTGCGCTTCGTGGGCCGAGACCTGTACGAAGCCTTCTTCAAGGGCTATACCCAGAAGCAGTGGGGTTGCCACCCCCGCGAGCTTCCGGCCAGCATCCTCAAGCGGTTGCCGGTGCGCTTCAACTACAACGACAATTACTTCTTCCATCGCTTCCAGGGTATGCCTGAGGCGGGCTATACCAAGCTGGTGGAGGGCATCCTCGACCATCCCAACATCAGCGTGTATTTGAATACCCGTTTCGACCGTGAGCAGGCCGCCGAGTACGACCACGTTTTCTATTCGGGACCGCTGGATGGTTTCTTCGATTTCGAGCTGGGCCGGCTTGGCTACCGCACCCTGGATTTCGAGCGCTTTACCTACCAGGGCGACTATCAAGGCTGTGCGGTGATGAACTACGGAGAGGAGTCGGTACCCTATACTCGCATTACCGAGCACAAGCACTTCTCGCCCTGGGAAGAACACGAGGGCAGCGTTTGCTATCGGGAGTACAGTCGAGCCTGCGAGCCGCAAGACGTTCCGTATTATCCTATCCGCTTAGTGAACGAAAAGGCGCTCCTCGCCCGTTACGTGCAAATGGCGAAAGAGCAGGAAAAGGTGACCTTCGTGGGGCGTCTTGGGACGTATCGTTATCTCGATATGGATGTGACCATTCGAGAGGCTCTGGATACCGCCCGAGGCTTTCTCGAGTGCTTGAAGAAAAACGAGCCTGTTCCGACTTTCTTTGTCGAAACTTGATGAAAAGCTGCTTGAATCATTGAAGATAATCGATCAAAAAGTGACTAGTAATCGGAATGCCTGATCATCAGCTTTTTCCCTCTTCCTCAGCGACTGTACCCACGCTCGTGGCGGTCATCGTTTCCTTTAATCGACTGGAACATCTCAAGCAGGGTGTAGCGGCGGTGCTCGATGAGCCCGTGGCCGGGCTGGTAGTCGTTGACAACGGCTCCACCGATGGCAGCCGAGAGTGGCTTGCCTGTCAGGAGGATCCACGGCTGCATGTGTTGATGCCTGAACGTAACCTAGGGGGAGCCGGAGGGTTCGAGCTTGGTTTTGGCGCGGCCCTGGAGGTCTTTCAGCCGGATTGGCTGGTATGCTTCGATGACGATGCGCGTCCGGCACCCGGTGCGCTGCGATGCTTTCTGGAACAGGATCTCGAGGGCGTCGATGGTGCGGCGGCGGCCGTCTATTTCCCGAATGGGGATATCTGCGAGATGAACCGCCCCAGCTGGAATCCGTTCTGGCACGGCAGACTATTGTGGCGCACCGCTTGTGGCGTGATGATGGGGCGATCTCGAGAGGGCTTCCATCTAGCCGACCGGCACTATCGTGAAGATCGTTGTGTCGAGATCGACTCTTCTTCTTTCGTAGGGTGCTTCGTGCGAGCGGATGCCGTGCGGCGAATTGGTCTGCCCCGCGGTGAGCTGTTTATTTATGGCGACGATGTCATCTATACCTTGAGCCTGCGCAAGAGTGGTGGCCACCATGTTTTCCTTCCGAGTGTACGCTTCGTACATGATTGTTCAGCCGACTTGAGAGGAGGGGGCCGCATAAGGCCGCTCTGGAAAGCATTCTATGCCTACCGAAACGGTTTGCTGATGTATCGCATCGCTGCAGGAAAATGGTTTCCACTGGTCCTTCCGGTCAAGTTGCTCGCTTGGTTGTTCGCCGTGCGGCACTATCCTGAGAAGCGTCGTTATCTGAGCCTATGCTGGCTGGCACTGACCGATGCGCTGCGCAACCGAACGCATCGTGCCCACGATGAACTTGCTCGGCGGTATCCCTGATATGTCGCGAATCGCCAAAACCCTCTCGGGATTCGAAGTCTACTCGCACGTGGCGGCACGGTTCGCGGATGCCGCTTCACTCGTACTGAGCGGTTTTCTTGCCTACTGGCTACGCTTCGGGTCGCTCGGGAACATGGTAGAACGCTACCAGTGGATGATGCTGTCCGGGATGCTGTTGGGCATGGTGATCTTCGGTGCCTGTGGCATCTATCGTTCCTGGCGTGGGGCCGTACGGGTCGAGCTGGTAGTGCGTATCGTCCATGCCTTCGTCATCCTCGGTGGCATCGTCTTTACGTATCTCTATTTCACCAAGACGGGTGCCGAGTTCTCACGCCTATGGCTCGGGATGTGGCTTTTCAGTGCCCTCGTGCTCAGTGTTGGCATACGTACCGTTGCCTATCCGGTGCTCAACAGGCTGCGTCGACAGGGGCGCAATCGCAAGGGCGTCATTCTCGTTGGTGAGGTTGATTCCTGTCTGATTGCCGCCCGCCACATCGCTGCCCAGCCTTCGGCAGGGTTTGATGTGGCATCGGTTCGCTTGCTGGATGCCAGCGATTGCGGGCGATTCGGGATCGAGGACTGTCGCGCATTTGACAGCGAATACGACGCCAATTTGGTGAGCGATGAGATCTGGGTATGCTTGCCGCTTTCGCGAGGCAACCTGGTCGAGCAAATCTTGCGCGATCTGGATTATTGCATTGGCAATATTCGTTACATGCCGGACATGCAGGGGCTGCGGCTGTTAAACCACGATATTTCGACCGTAGCGGGGCTGTACATGCTCGACATGAGCTGTACCCCGATGAACGGCACGGCGCGTTTCATCAAAGCTGCCGAGGACAAGGTTCTGGCTGGTTTGGCCTTGCTGGTTCTGTCGCCGCTGATGGTGGTAATCGCCCTGGCAGTAAAGCTGACGTCTCGGGGACCAGCGCTCTATCACCAGGAACGCATGAGCTGGAATGGCGAAAGCTTCCAGATGCTCAAGTTTCGAAGCATGCCGGTCGACAGCGAGGCCGCTGGTGTTTGCTGGGGGGGCGCCAGTGGCAAGCCTGTCACGCTGGTGGGGCGCTTTCTACGACGATCCAGCCTCGATGAGTTGCCCCAGTTGATCAACGTGGTCAAGGGCGACATGTCGCTGGTCGGGCCTCGTCCGGAGCGTACGGTGTTCGTCGAGAAGTTCAAACACGAGATTCCCGGCTACATGCAGAAGCACATGGTGCGTGCAGGGATCACGGGATGGGCCCAGATTCATGGCTGGCGAGGCGACACGGATCTCAAGGCACGCATCGAACACGATCTCTGGTACATTGATAACTGGTCTGTCTGGCTGGATCTGAAGATCCTGTTCTTGACGGTGTGGCGTGGCTTCTTCCACCCCCATGCCCAGTAACATTTTTTGGAAGGTGCATCATGAAGGTATTGGTAACCGGCGGCGCCGGTTATATCGGTTCTCACACGGTCGTGGAACTTCTGGAGGCAGGCCACAGGGTGGTAGTGGTCGATAACCTGTGTAACGGCTCCCCGGTTGCCTTGCAACGCGCCGAGGAGATTGCCGGGGCATCCGTGGTGTTCGAGCGCGCGGATATCCGCGACCGCAACGCCATGGATGCGGTATTCGCTCGGCACGATATCGACGCCGTGATCCACTTTGCTGGTCTTAAGGCGGTGGGTGAAAGCGTCGGCAAGCCGCTGACTTACTACGAGAACAACGTACACGGCACGCTGGTGCTATGTCAGGCCATGGAGGCGGCGGGTGTACGGCGTATCGTATTCAGCTCTTCGGCGACGGTTTACGGCAGTGAGGCGCCAGTGCCTTATGTGGAGACCACTCCGCGTGGCGCGACCTCCAATCCCTACGGCACCTCCAAGGCCATGGTGGAAAAACTGCTGGAGGACCTGGTTATCGCGGATGACCGCTGGTCCGTCGTGCTGCTGCGTTATTTCAATCCGATCGGGGCCCATCCTTCCGGACGAATCGGCGAGGATCCGCAGGGTATTCCCAATAACCTGATGCCGTTCATCGCCCAGGTAGCGGTGGGGCGTCGCCACGAGCTGACGATCTTCGGCGACGACTACGAAACGTCAGATGGCACCTGCGAGCGCGATTACCTGCATGTGGTGGACCTGGCCGTCGGCCACCTCAGGGCGCTGAAGGCGGTGAGCCAGCCGGGTGTTTCGGTCTATAACCTCGGCACCGGCCAGGGGTTCTCGGTGCTGGAGATGGTGCGCAGCTTTACCCGGGTGACCGGTGTGGACGTGCCGTATCAACTCGGTGCGCGTCGTGCCGGTGATCTGCCCGCCTTCTGGGCGGACGCCGACAAGGCACGCAGGGAACTGGGCTGGATCGCTGAGAAGACGCTTGATGACATGATGGCGGATACTTGGCGCTGGCAGTCTGGTAATCCTGAAGGCTATGGCCGGTGACGCTGGGGGACGAACGAGTGGGTTGCAGGACTGCTGAACTTTTCCCCCAACGGGTAACGACCTATTGGAGGGGCCCGCGTTATCTCTGGTGGCCAGGTATGATAGCGCTCATTCTCTACGCCTTTTTCGGCATACTCTATTCGGATCTGGGCAGCCCCAGCGGCACGGTAACCGCCGTGCTGGGGCTTGTGGCCGTGCTGGTTTACGGCACGGGGCTAAGGAGCTCGGCGCCATTGTGGTTGCTGCTGGCGGCCGTGCTGGTGCAGCTGTTGTCTTGGCAGCTGGGGGTTCTGCATCATCCACAGTTCATGGAGGACACCCCGAAGCTGGATCGGCTGGCTAAGCTGTTCATCTTCGTCGCCATCGCCTGGTGGCTGGGGGGAAGCTCCCGCAACACGCTGATGGTCTGGTCACTTGCGTTGATGGGCTACCTCATCGCGGCCTTCACTCATGGGGGCGGCATCCAGGAATGGCTGTCCGGCCTGCAGGGGCAGCGGGTCGGATTCGGCATACGCAATCTTCAGCACGGATCGATGCTTTTCGGGGTGGCCTTTCTCGGGCTGGTGGTGTTCGCTCGGCGCCTTTGGAAGCCGGGCTGCCCGCGGCTGGTGTGGCCCGGTCGGGCGGTATGGAGCTTGGCCATCCTGCTGTGTGGCACGGGCATTGTCATCGGGCAGACGCGGGCCGTTTGGCTGGCCTTGATAATAAGCTTGCCCGTGGCGGCTGCCATCTGGCTGGCCGTGTCGGCACGCAGCGGTGAGCTGGCCCGCATGGTGAGGCCACTGCTGATGACGAGCGGCGCCATGCTGGTGGTCGTGGCGTTGGGGCTATACGTCTTCCATGACCTGCTGGTGGAGCGCGTGCTGAACGAGTCCGGGGTGATCGCGCGCCTGCTCGACGGCGACCTGGCGAATATTCCCTACACCAGTATCGGCATTCGTATCAATTCCTGGATCGCCGCCTTCCAGTGGATATTGGAACGGCCGATCGTCGGCTGGGGAGGGGATGCTCGGACCATTATCATCGATCACACCCCCTGGCTACCTGCCTTCGTCAAGGAACAGTTCGGGCACCTGCATAACTTTCTGATCGAGATCTGGGCCGCCTATGGCGTGCTCGGTGTAGCGGTGATCGGGCTGCTGGCCTATTGGATCGGCCGCGGTACCTGGCTGGCCTGGCGCTATGGGGCCATGCCGGGCGATATCGCACTGTTCGGGGCGGCCTTCTTCGTCTATTGGGTGGTGGTCAACCAGTTCGAGTCCTACAACTCCTTCGGCACCGGGGTGTACGTGCACAATCTGGTGGTGGGCGGGCTTGTCACGCATATCTGGGCATGGCAAGCCCAGGCTCGCAACGGCGTCATCCTGTTCCGTTTTGGTAGCCGGGGGCATGAGTGAGAACCCTCGTTGTCGTGCGCTCCCTGAAGATGGGGGGCATGGAGCGGGTCGCGGTCAACCTGGCGAATGCCTTCGACGAGGCGGGCCACGAAAGCCATCTGCTGAGCCTGCGGCGCGTCGATAAGGAGCTGTCGCCGGATCGCATCGGAGTCCAGCGCCACCGCCTCGAGCTGCAGCGCTGGGCGCGGCTCACCGTTCTTGGCCTGTTGCTGGAGCTGGTTGCGCGGCTGGCGTTGAACCCGCTGCTCAAGCGGTCCCTCTATCTGGGAACTGGCATCATGGGGGGCTGGGTGTTTCGGCGCTGGCTGGCGCGATTCGAGCGTCGCCACGGCCGAGTCGATCGCATCGTGTTTCGGGGCGTTGGGACCTTCGAGCTGGTGTGGTCCTTTCGCGACGAGCGAGCCCGCTATGTACTGGAGAACATCCTGCACATGGACGACCGCCTCAGTTGGCGCCGCCGCCTGATGGGCCGCTGCCTGTTGCATCGTCGCCACCTGGTGACCGTGTCCCAAGGCGTGCGCGACAGTGTGCGAGAGGCCGGACGTCGCTGGGGCTTCGTGCCGGCGTCGCTGACGGTGATTCCCAATCCCTGCCCGCTTGAGAGCATTCGTCGTGCCATGCGCGAGCCGGCGGCCGAGATACCCGACGAGCCCTACCTGGTGAACGTGGCGCGGCTGGTGCCTGCCAAGGACCAGGCCCTGCTGCTGCGCGCCTATGCAGCCTCCGGCGTGACCATGCCGCTGGTGCTGGTGGGGGATGGGCAGGAGCGCAGCGCGCTCGAGGCGTTGGCCGCCGAGCTAGGCATCGCCGAACGGGTGCATTTTGCGGGCCAGCAGACGAACCCCTATCCTTGGATGCATCATGCACGATTGTTCGTGCTGAGTTCCCGCTTCGAGGGTATGGGCATCGTGCTGTTCGAGGCGTTGGCCTGCGGTACGCCAGTGTTGAGCGTTGATTGTCCGGGGGGAATTCGGGAGATCCTCAAGGGAGAGCTCGAAGCCGCCATCACGCCCCACTCCGAGGAGGGGCTCGCGCAGGGAATCCACACGGCCGTGCGGGGCGAGAAGCCAGGGATCGATGAGGCCTGGCTGGATGACTTTAGGCCCGACCGTGTGGCCGAGGCGTTCGTCGATTCAGGGAAGACTAATGGTTCGCCATGAGGAAAACAGATGCTACGCCGCGCTCGCCGGCTCCGGTTTCCCTGGCGCCGGCGGGCGATCCCGCCTTCGCGCCGCTGTATGACCCCAAGCTTCGCTGGCGGGTCCGTCAGGCACGCTGGCAGGTCAAGATTCGCGATGCCTGGATCGAACAGGTGGTAGCTCGTCTCGAACGGCGGCTGCTGGCCCACTGGGCGGCTCAGGGAGCAGGCAGCCAGTGGCTGGAAGGCCGGGGGCTGCCGCGCCGTGCGGTGGAGCACTGCCTGGGTGATGCCCTGACGCTTCGGGTAGACCCTCGCCAGTTGATTCGCAGCACCGACTGGCGCGGCTATCCCTACAAGCTGCGCCCCTCGTCGTCGGCCTTCCTGTGGGACGGCGAGTGGGACCTGCGCCGGGGAGATCTGCGCTTCGGCTCTCGGTACCGCCTGATCAGCGACCTCGATACGCATCGCGACGACCTGACTTACACCGAGCGGTTCGCCAGCCTACAGGCCCGGCTGGCCAAGGGGCAGCCCTGGGCCTCTCACCAGCAGGGGGTGCTGCTGGATTCCGAAGAGCGCATCCTGACCTATCTGCGTGCCTACCTGGGGTTTCTCGACCACATGGCCGCCCATGGCTTCGACACGAGCCGAGGCAAGGACGAGCTGGGCGTGGCGGTCAGCCGCGAAGGCCGGCTGATCAAGATCAACCGCGGCCTGCATCGGCTGGCTATGGCGCAGCGGCTGGGGCTGCCTTCGGTGCCGGTACGGGTGATGGCCGTGCATCGCCAGTGGTGGCAGCGCGTCGTTGGCGGCGCACGCGGGCAGGCGGCGCTTGCACGAGTGAGCGATGCACTAGGCGACTGTGTGCCCGAGAGCGACCCTGGCAACCGTGACCCGGCCGCCTGGCCGGATACCTTCGAATGGCCGCAGAGGCGTCATTGGTCGTGATCGATAGCCGGTGAGACCCGCTTGATCGTCATCCACAAGCAGCAGTTTATCTTCATTCACTGTCGGCAAGTGGCGGGTGGCGCTATCAAGACGCCAATGCGGCCTCTGGTGCCGGAGGATCGCGACGATCAGCAGAATGACATGGTGTGCCAGGCCAAGGTGGGGGCTTTTGATGCCTACCTCTTGGTCGACGGTCTGGCGCATATCGATGCCTGTTCCGCCCGCTTCAGCATCGAACCAGGTGATCCCAGGGTTCATCTGAGGGCGGAGTCACGCGCTCAAAGGTACGCGCGCAGCAGGGCCTCTACGTGAGCGCGATATACATCACCCCGTAGTTTGTTCACCGTCAAGGACTTCATGAGAGCCGGCCATTGGTCGGCTCTTTTTCTTGGTAGCCGGCGAATGTGGGTGTCGATCCAGATCAGCCGTTCGTCGGCATCAACCAGCAGGTTGTTGTAGTGCAGATCGCGGTGGACGTAGCCGGCGCGGGCCAGGATCGCGATGTCGTTGCAGAAGCGTTCCAGGAAGCGCCGCCGCCCGGCCTCGTCGAGAGCGTCGAAGACCTCGCCGCCGGGGCGAGCGGCCTGCTTGTGCTCCATCAGCAGCAAGGAGGCGTTGCGGTTGGCCGGATTGAGCGAAAGCCCCCAGCCATGGCAGCGCGGCGTGGCAAGCCCTGTGCGGTGCAGCACGCGCAGGCTGAGGAACTCCTTGCGCGCATCCGACTGTAGCAGCCAGCGCTTTTCCAGGTAGTCACGGGCCAGCCAGTTCAACGGCTCCCGGCGCTTGGCGAACTTGTCGGGCACCACCTTGGCCAGAATGCTGCCGTCCTCGGAGAGGTAGAAGCGGCTGCTGGCCACGGCCTCGAAGGCGGCGGTGGTGGTGGTGCTGGCCAGGCGCAGCCGTGAGGGCAGGCCGTCGGCGTGGAACACCAGGTAACGACGGCGCCGGTCATCGAAGGGGATGTCGAGCAGTTCCACCCTCACAGGGCCTCGAACTGGGGCAGCACCGTTTCCTTGAGAAACTGCTGGTAATGTCGGGGCTCGATGGTCACTGGGTTCTGGTCCATCCGAGCCAGGGCCCGGGCCAGGCCGGCTTCGTCGTCCGGGGCGACCAGAAAGGCTGCCAGTTCCTGGGTGAGGATCTCCCGCGGGCCGCTCGGACAGTCGACGCTGACCACCGGAGTATGGAGCAGCAGGGCCTCGATCAGCACCCGCGGCAGGCCCTCGGCGTCGGAGGTCAGCACCATGGCCTTGGCATGGTGGATGAAGGGATAGGGATTGTGGTGGTAGCCCAGCCACAGCACGCGGTCCTCGAGCCCGAGGGTGGCGATCAGGCGGCGGACCTCGGCCTCGTGCTCGGGCTTGCCCTTGCCCATGATGGCCAGCGGAGTGGTCACGCCGCTCTCGGCGTAGGCACGCAGCAGCCGGTCGTGACGCTTGCGCGGCTCGATCGCTGCTACGCAGAGCAGGTAATCGCCCTCGGGCACCGGGGCGGGCTCCTCGGCCATGGCCACGAAGGGCTCGCGCTCGTAGGGGTTATAGATGGGCACGATACGCTCGGCGGCGAGCCCGACCACGCCTTCCAGGTTTTCCTTCACGCCCTGGGAGACGGCGATGACCTGGCGGTCACGGTAGAAACGCCGGACTTTGTCGAAGGCGCGATCGCGCTGCTGCGAGTCGCTGAACTTGGCCGATACGTCCGACTTGATCCAGAAGTAGAGGTTGGGAAAGTCGAGGTGGCGAGTGATCTTGTCGCAGGAGCAGGAGATCACCACGTCCGGGACCCAGGGCGTCAGCGCGCGCTTGATCCGTGAGGCTTGCCACTTCTCGGTCAGCACCGTGGTGGTCGCCTTGGTGAAGCGGGTGACCACGGCCAGGTTCTCGATCTCCAGGCCTTCAGGCAGGCGATGCTCGATGCGCTCGCGCAGCGTGAAGACCTTGACCGCGTGGCCGCGCTGGCGAAGCTGATCGGCGGTATAGAGCAGCGATTTCTGGGCGCCGCCGCCGTAGAGATCCTCGATGACGAAGGCGAAGCGTTTGCGGGTCATGGTAGCGTCCTGCCAGGGAGTCGGGCATCGGCGACCCTGGGGGCCGCACATCGTGTGAGGTCGAGCACGAAGGTGACGGATTCTACCATGGACGCCAGCCTGGGGCAGGAGGGCGCGCGTCGGACCGGCCCTAGGGTACAATACGCGCCAGCATACCTCCGCTGGGGGCGTACGAGGGAGAGGCAGGAGAGCGCGTCACACCATGAAGCTATTGATCACGGGCATGGCCGGATTCATCGGTCATGCCGTCGCCAAGCGCCTCTCGGGGCTGGGGCACGAGATCGTCGGCATCGACAATCTCAATGACTACTACGATGTCGCGCTCAAGCAAGCGCGGCTGGACGACCTGGCAGGCCGGGAAGACGTGCGCTTCGAGCGGGTCGACCTGGCCGACCGGGAGGTTGTCGCCGGGCTGTTCGCGGCCGAGGGCTTCGAGCGCGTGATTCATCTGGCGGCGCAGCCCGGCGTTCGCTATTCGCTCGAGAATCCCCACGCCTATGCAGACGCCAACCTGGTGGGGCATCTCAATGTGCTGGAAGGGTGCCGCCATGGCCGGGTCGAGCACCTGGTCTATGCCTCCTCGAGCTCGGTCTACGGCACCAACGACAAGGTGCCCTTCGATACCTCGGACAACGTGGACCATCCCATCAGTCTCTACGCGGCCACCAAGAAGGCCAACGAGCTGATGACACATACGTATTCTCACCTCTACGACCTGCCGACCACCGGGCTGAGGTTCTTCACCGTCTATGGCCCCTGGGGCCGGCCCGACATGGCCATGTTCAAGTTTACCCGGGCGGTGCTGGCCGGCGAGCCGATCCAGGTCTACAACCATGGCGATATGTCGCGGGACTTTACCTATATCGACGATATTGTCGAAGGCATCGCACGGATCCTGGACGTGGTACCCGAGCGCCGAGCGTCGGTCGAGGCCGCCTCGCCGGACACCAGCACCGCGCCGTACGCACTCTACAACATCGGCCACGGCAGCCCGGTGGCGTTGATGGACTTCGTGCGGGCGGTGGAAGCTGCCACCGGCCGAGAGGCCATCTGCGACTTCCAGCCCATGCAGCCCGGCGACGTGCCGCGAACCTGGGCGGACACCGACGCCCTGTTTGAGGCGACGGGCTATCGGCCTCGCATCGGAGTGGAGGAAGGCGTGCACCGCTTCGTTGAGTGGTATCGGGAGTATTACAAAGTGTGAGGTTCGAACCTCGCCGCTGGACCTCACAAGGAGTTGCAATGCGAATCACAATCTTCGGCACCGGTTACGTGGGCCTGGTGACCGGCACTTGCCTGGCCGATGTGGGCCACGATGTGCTGTGCATGGACGTCGACGCGGCCAAGATCGCCCGCCTGGAAGCGGGGGAGATCCCGATCTACGAGCCAGGCCTTGAGGACATGGTCAAGGCCAACGTGGCCGAGGGGCGGCTGCGCTTCACCACCGAGCCGGCCGCGGCGGTGGCCTTCGGCACCCTGCAGTTCATCGCCGTGGGCACGCCGCCCGACGAAGACGGCAGCGCCGACCTGCAGTATGTGCTGGCGGTGGCCGAGACCATCGGCCGCCACATGACCGACGAGAAGGTCATCGTCGACAAGTCGACCGTGCCGGTGGGCACCGCCGACCGAGTGCAAGCGGCCGTGGCCGCGGTGCTGGCCGAGCGTGGCGAGACGATCGACTTCGAGGTGTGCTCGAACCCCGAGTTCCTCAAGGAAGGGGCGGCCATCGAGGACTTCAGCCACGGCGCGCGGATCATCGTGGGGACCGAGTCCGAGCGGGTAAAGGCGCTGATGCGCGAATGCTATGCGCCCTATATCCGCCTGCACGACAAGCTGATGTTCATGGACGTGCGAGCGGCCGAGCTGACCAAGTACGCGGCCAACGCCATGCTGGCCACCAAGATCAGCTTCATGAACGAGATCGCCAACCTGGCCGAGCGCCTGGGCGCCGACGTGGAGCAGGTACGTCGCGGCATTGGCTCGGATCCGCGCATCGGCTACCACTTCATCTACCCGGGCTGCGGTTACGGCGGCTCCTGTTTCCCCAAGGACGTGCAGGCCTTGGCCCGCACGGCCAGCGAGGTCGATTATGCGGCCGAGCTGCTGGGAGCGGTGGAGGCGGTCAACCGGCGCCAGAAGCAGACGCTGTTCGCCAAGCTGTCGAAGGCCTTCGACGGCGATCTTCGCGGTCGCACCATCGCCGTGTGGGGATTGGCCTTCAAGCCCAATACCGACGACATGCGCGACGCCCCGAGCCGTACCCTGATGGAGTCGCTGTGGGCGGCCGGAGCCAAGGTGCAGGCCTATGATCCGGAAGCCATGGACGAATGTCGGCGACTTTACGGTGAGCGCGACGACCTGTCGCTGGTCGGTGATCGCACCGAGGCGGTGGAGGGCGCGGATGCCCTGGTGATCTGCACCGAATGGAAGGCGTTTCGCAGCGTGGACTTCGCCTGGCTGAAGTCGCGACTGACGCTGCCGGTGATCGTCGACGGCCGCAATCTCTTCGAACCGGAGGCGGTCAAGGCCGCGGGAATGTTGTACTACGCCGTCGGACGCGGCGATTCGATCGGTGCGACTTACGCCTGATTCCTCTCACCGGGCGATTCCCCATCACCTGGTCTTTTGCCCGCGCCACGCCAGTGAAGATACCTGACCCTTCCGGTGTGGCGAGGTCCTGCGACGGCTGATCCTGATCGCCGGCGGCGGTATCGTTCCCCACTTGCCGCCATGGGCCCGACACAAGCGTGTGACGGGCCAAGATTTTCTCCCCCTAGACTGTCCCGCTCTCCTGCTTGGGCATGGCGCCTGTACTCCGTTTTGGTGGAGGATCTCAGGCTTTCGTTTCCAGATTCGCCATTCTCATTCGTCGACGACGCGTGGCGATATGTCACCCGGTATGGATGAACAGAATCCCTCTGTGAACAACCTGTAACTTCGTAAGCTTTTTGTTAACCGCCCCGTGACGCTGTGTGACCAAAGGGAATACAGAGTCATGAAGTGTGCGGGGCGGTACCAGTCTCGAGTCCAAGTCCAGGGGCGGAAGTCGGACGGCAGCCTCATGGCGGTAGCGTGACAGGAACCCGAAGGAGGCAGGACATGATAACGGCACATGCCCAAGTTCACCGGCCTGACGGCGGTGCCCCGGCGATGCGAAACGTTTTGTTACATGGTGTCGTTGTAGTCATCATGCTGGCGATCGGGGGCTGCGCTTTCTCACCGGGGGGACATATTGATCCGGACACCGCAGGTGACGACCTCGATGCGCGAGTCGACTTGGTGCCGATCACGGTTGGCCTGGTCGATACCATGTCGAACGAATCGTCCATGCAGCAGATGGCCCGACCCGCGTCGGTGGCGTTGACCAGTGCCATGGCGGATTACCAGTACCTGATCGGACCCGGCGATGTGCTCAGCATCATCGTCTACGATCACCCCGAATTGACCATTCCGGCCGGGGCCGAGCGCTCGGCCTCGGAAACGGGTAACCGGGTCCAGCCGGATGGCACCATGTTTTATCCGTACGTGGGGCGCATCCGGGTCGCCGGGCTGACCCTGGAGCAGGCTCGTCGCCAGTTGACGAGCCGCTTGTCGCGGGTAATCACGGATCCGCAGATCGAGGTCAGCGTGGCGGCTTTTCGCTCGCAGAAGGCCTATGTCAGCGGGGCGGTCCAGAATCCGGGCATGGTGCCGATCGATATCGAGCCGCTGACGGTGCTCGATGCCATCAGCGAGGCGGGCGGGGCGCGCCCGGATGCCGACTGGCACAACGTGCTTCTGACCCGCAATGGTCAAGAGCAGCAGCTGTCGCTGTTCGATCTGCTGCGCCGAGGGGATCTGACTCAGAACCGCCTGCTGCGAGACGGGGACATCCTCCACGTGCCCACCGCCGAGAATCAGAACGTCGTGGTACTCGGCCAGGTCAATCGCCCCGGCGCCATCGCTCTGGGTAACGAGCGCATTACCTTGACCGACGCCCTGGCCAGGGCCGGCGGAGTTAATGAGTTTCGCGCTGAACCGTCCGGCATCTTCGTCGTGCGCGGCGATCCCGTCGGTAGCGAGAAACTGGCCACCGTCTACCAGTTGGATATTAGCGATGCCACTCGCCTGATGCTGGGGACCCGCTTCCCGCTGCAGCCGCAGGATGTCATCTATGTGACGGCCGCTCCGCTGGCACGCTGGAACAACGTGATCTCACTGCTGCTGCCGACGCTTTCCCTGCCGGGTGATGTGGGGAGTTCGGCAGAGGGGGCCGGATTGCTCTAGGCACGAGAAGAAGATCAATGGTGACGAGGAAGTCATCAGGGGCCCGGGTAGGTCGACATGCCTGCTCGGGCCCATTGGGCGCTCGGGATAGCGTCTATAGAAGAAGAGCTTGCCCGGAGGGGCTCGACAACAACGATAGGGCAACGCAGGGAATCCGATATGAACCAGTTCGAAGCGCTGGTACGTCTGCCGCGTCGTTATAAGCGTGGCCTGTTACGTCTGGCCGATACCGTCGTCGTCTTCGCCTCCCTGGTGGTGGCCGTGGCACTGGCCGGGCATTGGCAAACGTTGCTGTTGCCGAAGGCCTGGCTGGTGCTGGGTGTGGTGACGGCGACCACGCCACTGATTCTTGGTCCACTCGGCGTGTATCGAGTCGTGTTGCGTTTCATGCATCTAGGCACCCTGGCCGCACTGATCGCCGGCGTGGGACTAATGATGTCATTGCTGCTGGTGTTCGATCTCGCGCTGGGCTGGCCGGTGTCCTGGCAGGTGGCACCGGTATTCGCCATGTTGGCCATCACCGGTATCGGTGGAGTGCGGTGGCTGCTGCGTGAGCTCTACGAACTGAGTCGGCGACCTCAGCGGTGCTCGGTGATCATCTACGGAGCGGGTGTTGCCGGTGGTGAATTGGCGCGAGCTCTCAAGCACGGTGGCCGCTATCGGCCCCGGGCGTTCGTCGACGATTGGAGAGGCCTGCAAGGCTCCTTGGTAGAGGGCTTGCCGGTGTTGCCTCCGGAGGCATTGCAGACCTGGATCGAGCGTCTCGATGTCGAGGTGATTCTGCTGGCCATGCCCAGTGTGGCTCGCTGCCGACGGCGAGAGATTCTCGAGCGGCTCGCCCGGCTGTCGATTCCCGTGCAGACCATTCCCGGGGCCGAGGACCTGGTATCCGGGCGCGCCCGTGTCTCGGACACCTGTGACGTCCAGGTCGAGGACTTGTTGGGGCGCGAACCGGTACCGCCGTTTCCCGAACTGATCCAGGCCAACCTGCGAGACAAGGTGGTGATGGTCACCGGCGCCGGGGGCTCCATCGGGTCGGAGCTATGTCGGCAGGTGAGCGCCCAGCGACCGCGAGCCCTGGTCATGGTGGATAGCTCCGAGTACGCGCTGTATTCGATCGAGCAGGAGCTCAAGCGTCAGCAGCGCGGCATCGAGCTGCACGCGCTGCTGGCCTCGGTGCAGCAGGGCGAACGCATGCGAGAGATCCTGGACAGTTTCCATGTCCAGACCGTGTATCATGCCGCCGCCTACAAGCATGTCCCGATGGTGGAGTGCAATCTGGTCGAGGGCCTGCGCAACAACGTGTTCGGTACCTTGACCCTGGCGCTGGCGGCCATCGAGGCCCGCGTCGAGACCTTCGTCATGGTGTCGACCGACAAGGCGGTGCGTCCCACCAACGTCATGGGAGCGACCAAACGCCTGACCGAACTGATCTGCCAGGCCTTTGCCAACCGTGGCGCTGGGGAAAGTCGGCCTTGTTTCAGCATGGTGCGTTTCGGCAATGTCCTCGGCTCGAGTGGCTCGGTGGTGCCGATATTTCGTCGTCAGATCGAGCGTGGCGGGCCGCTGGAGGTCACCCATCCAGAGATTACTCGCTATTTCATGACCATCCCCGAGGCGGCCCAGTTGGTCATCCAGGCCGGTGCCATGAGTCAGGGTGGTGAAGTCTTCGTGCTCGATATGGGCAAGCCGGTTCGTATCTCTGACCTGGCCGCCAACATGGTCCGTCTTTCCGGGCTGGAAGTACGTGACGATCAACATCCCGATGGCGATATCGAGATCGTCTATACCGGGCTGCGGCCCGGCGAAAAGCTCTATGAGGAGCTGTTGATCGGTGAGGACGTCATCCCGACCCAGCATCCGCGCATCATGACGTCTCGAGAGACCTACTGGGCCTGGGAGGATCTAGAGCCCTATCTCGTCGAACTCCATGGCGCCATGATCGGCTCGCAGCATGGGCGCATCCAGCAGCTACTGCTCCAGGCGCCACTGGGCTATGCGCCGGAGGGAAGTCTGGTGGACCTCGTCTGGCAGGCCAGGCACGCGCGGCCGCCGGTTACCCCGACGGCGACGTCTTCGCCGACATCCAATGCGGTGCTGCTCCAGGAGAGCTTTCGGTCATCCGGCCCGGCGTAGTCGGCGGCCCGACAGGGAGGTATTGCCATGTACCCTCGCGACGCAGCGGGTCGTCCACGAGAACCGCGATGCCTTGTCGCCCGCTGGTATTGCGGGTTCGTCCTGGTGTGGCTCGGGGGATGGGGCGGCGATGGCATGCGTTGTTCGACAGGACGAGTGTCCTACCGCCACTCGGCTGACGCGAGCGCGTCAGGCCGGGGAGGCCGGCAATGATCGGAGCAGGGCCATACCGTTCCGCCTCCGCCGGTGACTCGGAGGAAGGGGTGCCCTTGCTGGCGCTGCGTCCGCTGCAGTGGGAGTGGCGTGAGGCACCGCCACCGCCGGGCGTCGTGCTCGAAGGACATGAGATTGGCCTGACGCCGGAGGCCTGGCGGTATCTTGCCGACAGGCTGACGCCATTGCCTCCCGGCTGGCCGCAAGAGGTGCACGGCGAGCTACAGATCAGTGTCAAGTGCCTGGTACTGGCGGCCGGCATGGGTGCGCCGCCGCGATTCGGCGACGGCGATTGGCTATTGCTGAGCCAACCCGATGAGGTGGCGGATCTATCGGCGTTGCTGCTCAATCCTCATGGCGTGCACTTTCTCAATCATGCCCGACACTCGCGTCGGTCCAGTTGGCATTGGCAGCAGCGCGTTGCCGGCATCCACGCTTTGCTGGAACGCCGAGAGCTGTCTCCCTCGGGCGTGCTGATCGATGCCGGCCTGGTACTGGAACTCTACGGCATACGTCGGGCCCGCGGCATCGTCTTGTTGTCTCTGGAAGACGTGGGGGAATGGGAAACGCCATTTCGGGCCGGCGATGACCTGCTGATCCATCACGGCCAGAGCAAACAGCAATTGATCAATGACCCGCGGTATCACTTGGTGGTGGATGGCCTCAAGTTCATTGCCTTCCACCAGTTGAAATATCTGAAACAGCGCCGCCGTCGCCTCGTTGACCTCAATGATCTGGCCATGATGAGAGCCCTGGAAGAGGGAAGATCATGGCGGCTCTATCTGGGTCGATGGCTCGACGTTGGTCTGGTGTCGGTTTCGATGCTGCAGCATAGCGTGTCGCGTCTCGCGTACCGGGTCGGCCTGAGGGCTGGGCGAGGCGCCTGACGCCATGGCTGGGGCCGGGCTCAGCCGTCAGTGACCGTCGGCCTTCTTCAGGCTCGGCAACGAGGATGGAACCATGCCCCAGTTCTCGCTGGTGATGCCGGTGTACAACAAGGAGGCCGTGCTGGCCTCTACGCTGGCTTGTGTGTATGAGCAGACGCTGCACGATTACGAACTGATCGTCGTCGATGATGGCTCAACCGATGGGTCCCTGGCGCTGTTGGAACGGGAAGCCGAGCTGGGGCGGTTGCGCCTGTTGAAACGGGACGCGCCCGGCCACGGGGGCTATGCCGCTCGCAACCATGGTGCCTTGAGTGCTACAGGCCGCTGGCTGGTCTTCTTCGGTGCCGGGGACATGTTGCTGTTCGATCATCTTTCCCAGTTTGCCGATGCCATCCTGGCCCATCCTCAACTGGAGCTGTTCATCAACGCTTACCAGATGATGGATGATCACCAGCGGTTGCCGAAGGTGGCCGCTCCGGCTCCTGGAGTGTTGAGTCGACAGCAGGCCCTTGCCGCCCTGGCGCGCAGCGATTTCATCCATCTCAACGGTGCCTGCATTCGTCGCGAGCGATTCCAGTCTCTGGGCGGGTTTCCCGATGGCCGCTACCGGCGGGGCGGAGATGCCTACTTCTGGCTGAAGGCACTATGTAGCCTGGATGCCATTCATTACGACGCCACCGTCACCAGTCTTTGCATGGTCCATCGGGCAGAGGGGACTAGCCCTGCCGTCACCCTGCAGACACAGCATCCCTGGCTCGATGTTCGCGATGAGTGCGAAACCATGCTGAATCGTTGCGAGCGTCATTACTTGAGGGCAGCAGTGAATCGCAAGGTGCTGGCCTGGGCAATGGAGAAACGGCGGCTGGGGCAGTCGGTGCGGGGAGACTTGCGCTGCCTGCGGCTCACCGCTCTTCGACCCAGTCACCTCTACCAGGCGCTGAGCCTGTTGACGCCGGTCCCCCTGGCACGGCTCGGCCGGCGTTCATGAACCGGTGGCGTCAGGCGGCGAGCGAGATGCTGTCGGCCGGAGCGGAAGGATGAGTGGCGATCGGTCGCGTACGTTGCGGCGCCTCGGCCATGCATGGCTATACCCTTTGGGGTGGGGCTGGCCTCGCGATCCCAGGCTTTGGGTGTTCGGGGCTTGGCATGGCCGGCGCTATGCCGACAATGCACGCTACCTCTATCGCTACGTTCGCGACCACCACTCCGACCTGCGTGCGGTCTGGCTGGCCGATGACGAGACGGTAATACGCCAGGTGCGTGCCGAGGGCGGGGCGGCGGCCATGGCCTATTCGCGAGCGGGGATACATGCGGCACTTCGCGCCGGAGTATGCCTGGTGACGCACGGGATCGAGGATGCCAATGCCGAGGCGGCCACGGGTGGCTTGCTGGTCAACCTGACTCACGGTACGCCGCTCAAGCGACAGGGGCATGATGTTGTCTCGTCGATGGGGCTGGGCCGGCGACCGGGTCCATGGAGGCGTCTTCCACAGCTGACCGTGGTGGCATCACGCACCGGCCGAGAGCGAATGATGTCGGCATATGGCCTGCCTGCCGCGACGGTGCTGACGCTCGGTTTGCCGCGTTGGGATGGCTTTGCCGAGAACGCTCATGGCCTGCTTCGCCGACTCGGCGTGGAGCCCCGTGACCATGCGGGCATCGTGCTCTATGCGCCGACGGGGCGGCGTCACGGGCAGTGCAGGCTGGACGTGACCCAGGGCGGCAGGCTGGCGGCGTTGGGCGAGTGGCTGCAGCGAGAGCGCCTGATGCTGCTGGTGCGTGATGGCACCTCGCTGAGCTGGGAGGAGCGCGAGGTGCTGATGCGTGATGCGCGGATGCGAGAGATAGCGGTGTCCGCGCTCGGCGATATCCAGCCCTTGCTGCCAGCGGTGGACATGTTGATCACCGACTATTCCAGCCTGATGTTCGATTACGCCTGCCTGGAGCGTCCGATCATCCTGATGGCACCGGATCTCGAGGATTATCTCGAGCATGATGTCGGGCTGTATGGCGATTATCTTGCCGATGCTCCGGGGCCGGTCATCGGCACCTGGGATCAGCTTCCGGTCGCCTGGCGGGACGTCATGGCGGGACGTTACAGCGTCAGATTGGCGCGATTCGCGGCGAGCCATGCGCAGTGGCACGACGGTCAGGCCTGTCCACGAATCGTCGATGCGATCAAGCGTCGGCTAGGACTGCTGCCTGTTTCCGAGCACGCTGGGACGTCGCCCGGAACGGCAACGGGGCGTGGTGCCTCATCGCTTCCCGGGCGGTCGCCCCGCCGTTGATCCGTGATCGCCAGCCGCCCGACGGGTTGACGGGCCATGCGAGGTGCGTCGGGCTCAGCTTGCCTCGAGCACCCGCTCGAGTGCCGCCAGCCGGCCTGGCACCAGGGCGTCTTCCACTGCCGTGATGCGCAGCACGTGGCCAAGCCCCGGATGAGCGGGGCGAGCGATCAGACGGCCGGCATCGAGGAGTTCGGCATGCACTCGGCTCGCCAGATCGGCCGTGGGGAGTCGCACGCCGATGAAATTGGTGGCACTGGGTAGCACGTCGGCGCCCAGTTCGCGGAAGTGGTCGGTCAGACGCTCACGGCGCTGGATCACCGCGTCGATATGGGCCCGGGTCTCCTCGGGATGATCGAGCACCACTTCGGCGGCGGCCTGGGAGAGAGTGGAGACCGCGTAGTGGATGCGTACTTTCATCAGCATCGCCAGCGTCTCGGGCGTGGCGATGGCATAGCCGACCCGCAATCCGGCCAAGCCATGGGCCTTCGAGAGGGTCCGGCAGCGAATCACCCCGGGTAGCACCTCGGCAGAGAAGGCCGAGTCGGCATCGGGGCGGAAGTCGTGGTAAGCCTCGTCGAGCAGCAGCCAGCAGTCTTTCGGCAGCGCGTCGCGCAGTCGCAGGATGGCGTCGTCGTCGTGCAAGTGGCCGCTGGGGTTGTCGGGGTTGGCCAGATAGACCAGACGGGCGTCCTCGGCGTGGGCTGCGGCCGCCAGGGCGTCCAGGTCCGGAGCCAGCCGGTGGGGGCCTTCGTCGTAGTCGATTTCCACCAGGCGGCATCCCTGGGCGCGGGCGAAGTATCCAAAGGTCGGATAGGTGCCGGCCGAGGCGATGGCGGTGACGCCTGGCGCGGCGGTGGCGCGCAGGGCCAGGGCCAGCAGACTGTCGGCTCCGGCGTCCACCAGCAGCGCGTCGAGGGGAATGCCTTGCTGGTCGGCGATGCGCTGTCGGATCCCCAGCGCTTCGGCGTCGCCATAGCAGTAGACGTGTTCAACCATGGCGTCGCCGAAGCGTTGACGTAGCGCCGCGTGGGGCATGTCCAGGCCCTCGTTTGAGCCCAGGCGATGGGGAATCTCTCGGCCCAAGCGGCGTTCCAGCACTTTGATGCCGGGAAAAGGATTGTCGGGGCCCGGGGCGTAGAGGTGATCGGCGAAACGGGGCATGGTGTCTCCGTGGCAAGGGAATCAGCGCAGCGATAGCCAGGCGGCCAGGGCGCACATCAGGGCAAGGAAGGCGCTCAGGCCCAGGCGCGCGACGGGGATGCGTCGATCGCCGCACTGGGTGAGCGTGGGTTGTGTCGGCGAGTAGCGAATGGTCAACGGGCTCCCTGGAGGGGTGCGGGCCAGAAACGCCTCGGCGGCATCGCGAGTGGCAAAGGAGGGAACGTCGTCGAAGCGCCCGTTGTCGGAGCGATACGCGTTCCCCTCCACCTCGAAGCGATAATGCACCCGGGCCAGGAAGCGCTGCGGATGGTCGTCGCGGTCTGCCGGGCGGTGGTGGTCGTCGACCACCTCCACCTCGGTGTGGTCGACGTGGGCACTCGTGGTTGGCCAGGCATTGACGTGGCGGCGTCGGTAGACGCTGTGGGATGCCAGCGCGGCACCGATGCCGCTGGCCAGGGCGATGAGGGGAGCAATGTCGAGCATATCGGGAGTCCCTATGATCCAGTCCCTGCAACGTATCTTCCAGGACATGATGGCGCCTGGTCGATCCCCTGAAAAGGCCGAGCCCACCCGGGCCCTGGCCACGGCCGTGCTGCTGTGCGAGGTGATACGCGCCGACTACCGCCTGGAGGCGTCGGAGCTGAGGAGACTGGAGGCGATACTTGTCGAACGATTCGCGCTGGCCCAGGCCCAGGCGTCGGCGCTGGTTGAGCAGGCGCGAGAGGAGACCGAGAATGCGGTGGATCACCATCGCTTCCTGCGCGCGGTACGCGATGGCTGCGACTATGACGAACGGGTCGAGCTCGTCAGGCTGATGTGGTCGTTGGCGCTGGTGGATGGCGTCAAGGATCCCCTCGAGGAACATCGCATTCGCCGTCTGGCCGAGCTTCTCCATGTCAGCCACGGCGACTTCATTCGCACCAAGCTTGCCGAGGAGGGGCAAGGTCAGGCATCGAACTCGGACTGACGAAGCGTCCCGGGCTAGAATGCAGACTCATGGCTCGACCTTCGTCGAGCCCGAATATTATTCAGGCAAGGGAGATGCAGGATGGCACGTGACATCATCGTTCTGGGTGCGGGCATGGTCGGGGTGTCGGTGGCCTGGCACCTGGCCCGACGGGGGCATGATGTAACCCTGTTGGATCGTCGGGCACCGGGGCGGGAAACTTCCTTCGGTAATGCCGGTATCATCCAGCGCGAGGCGGTTCATCCCTATCCCTTTCCGCGTGACATGTCGACCCTGCTCAGGGTGCTGCCCAATCGTCAGGTCGATATCCGCTACCGTCCCGGAGGCATGCTGCGGGCGGCAGGGCCCCTGCTGCAGTACTGGCACAACTCCGCGCCGAGTCGCTATCGGCGGATCGTGCCGGAATATGCCTCCCTGATCGAGCGCTGCCTGGACGCGCATGCGCCGATGATCGAGGCCGCCGGCGCCGAGGCCCTGGTGCGTCGCGATGGCTGGCTCGAGGTCTATCGCGGCGAGACGGCTCTGGCAGAGCGACTCGCGGATGCCGAGGAGAGCGCCTCGCGTTTCGGGGTTCGCTATCGCGCCCTGGATGCCCAGGCTCTCGCCGAGCTGGAACCGAGTCTATCAGGACGGCTGGCCGGCGCCGTTCACTGGCTGGACCCTTGGACGGTAGCCGATCCCGGTGGCTTGGTGGAGGCCTATGCCCACGCCTTCGAGGCCGAAGGTGGACGCATCGTCCAGGCTGAAGTCGAGGCGTTGGCGTCGCAGTCGGGCGGTTGGCGGATCGACACCTCTGCGGGGCCGTTGTCGGCCGAATCGCTGGTGATGTCGCTCGGACCATGGTCACGTGAATGGCTCGAGCGGTTGGGGCTGTCAGTGCCGCTGTTCGTCAAGCGCGGCTATCACATGCATTACGGGAGTGCCGGCGAGGCTCGCCTGAACCATTGGGTGATGGATGCCGAGGTGGGCTACCTGCTGGCGCCGATGCAGGCGGGCATTCGCTTGACCACCGGCGCCGAACTCGAGCGACTGGAAGCCCCGCCGCATCTTGCCCAACTGGCCGCCGCCGAGTCGCGGGCTCGCCAGCTCTACCCGCTGGGCGAACGGCTCGATGCCGAACCATGGAAGGGCGCGCGCCCCTGCACCCCGGACATGAAACCGGTGATCGGTCCGGTGCCGGGGCAGCGGGGCTTGTGGTGTGCCTTCGGCCATGGCCATCAGGGGTTCACCCTGGGACCGGCCACCGGCGAGCTGCTGGCGCAGATGATCGACGGCGAAGCGCCGTCGATTGCGATGGATCCGTTCCGCGTCGACCGCTTCTAGGCGCAGGAGGGGCGCGGTCCGGTTACTGGCGGGCCGCCCGCTCCCGGGCGCGGCGCTTTTCCTGGATCAGGTGGATCAGCAGCTTCACCGCCAGGGTGATGATGAACACCAGCCAGCCCGCGGTGGCCAGCACGTTGAACAGCAGCATCTTCTGGGTGCCGTTGAGCGGCGTGATCAGGTAGTCGATGAGAATGGCCAACAGGAAGGCCAGGCCGAGGGGGAGCGCGAGAATATGCATCCACATTTCGGTGCGCCGCTTGCGCACGTGGTAGCGGCTGAGCAGCACGCGAATGGGCCGATGCACGAAGCTGATAAGGATCAGGCTGCCGGCGATCAGCAGAGCGGCCAGGGTTGGCTCGATATTGTCGATATACACCGAATAGCTCACCGACCAATAGACCAGCAACCACATCAGGCCGGCCAGGATGGCGACGAGGTCGGCGTAGTGACGTACCTTCGGCATGGTGTCTCCTAGGATGTCTCAGCGCGCATGATACGGCAGATCAGCGTCGGCTGACGAACTTGCGTACCCAGTACCAGCGATTGATCAGCAGCGCGAGGAAGATCAGGCTGCAGCCGGCCAACTGCAGTGGGCTCATCGTTTCGCCGTACCAGGCGGCGGCCAGCAGGGCCGTCCAGACGGCCTCGAGCATCAGTATCACCGCCGCATGGCTCGGCGTGGTCAGCCCCTGGGCGTGAATCTGCAGGAAGAAGCGCAAGGTGCTGGCCAACAATACGCTAGCTGCCAGCCACGCTAACGTGTGGTCGCCCACGCGATTGGGCCACGGCTCGACCAACAGCGAGACGAGGCCCAGCACCAGCCCAACGACGCCGAGCTGCACGGCGGTCAGCGGCAGGGCGGGGATCTGCTTGACGGCGCGCGAATTGGCATTGATCAGCAGCGAGAAGCACAGCGCCGCGGCGGCCATCAGCCATTGCCCGGGCTCCAGGCGAAAGCCGGCGTTCAGCGACAGCAGGGCGAAGCCAAACAGCGCTACCGGTAGGGCGATCCAGGTCGTGCGCGGTGGTCGGTCGCCGAACAGCAGCCGCGCCATGACCGGGACCAGCAGGATGCCCAGGCTGTTGATGAAAGCGCTCTCGCCGAGATGGTGGGAGTGCTGGAGGCCCAGGATCCAGAATCCCAGTGCGGCGCTGAACAGCAGGCCGATGGCCCCAGCGCTGGCGAGATCGTGCGCGGTCAGGCGACGCAGGTCGGGCAGCGCGAAGACGGCGAGCAGAGCGCCTGCGAGCAGGAAGCGCGTGCCGATGAACAGCAGCGGTGGCAGGCCGGCCAGTGCCTCCTTGGAGAAGATCCAGCCGGCGGCGGCCAGCAGGGTCACCAGCAACAGCAGCAGATCGGCGCGCAAAGGGGGCCGCGAGACGGGACGGGCAGGCATGGCACTCCGGAGGTCGGCAAAAGGCGGACTATCTTAGCAGACCAACAAAATCGCGTCCCGCCGGGTAGCCGCATTCCGGTATACTGCCGACATCGCCGGGCCAGCAGGCCCATTTCCGGAATCGCCGAGACAGGATAGATCGTGACCACTCTGACCCTGACCCGCCCCGACGATTGGCATCTCCACCTGCGCGATGGTGCGGTGCTGTCGGCCGTGGTGCCCGCCAGCGCCCGGCAGATGGGCCGCGCCATCATCATGCCTAACCTCAAGCCGCCGGTGACCACCACCGAGCAGGCGCTGGCCTACCGTGAGCGTATCCTGGCCGCGGTGCCGGAAGGGCGCGACTTCGAGCCGCTGATGACGCTCTATCTCACCGATTGCACGACGGCGGACGAGATCGAGCGAGCGCATGCTTCCGGCCTGGTCCAGGCGGTCAAGCTCTATCCCGCCGGCGCGACGACCAATTCCGACTCCGGGGTCACCGACCTGGCGAAATGCGATGCTGCGATCGCCGCCATGGCCCGGCTCGGCATGCCGCTGCTGGTGCATGGCGAGGTCACCGATGCCGAGATCGATATCTTCGACCGCGAGGCGGTGTTCATCGAGCGGGTCATGAAGCCGCTGCTGGAGCGCCACCCCGATCTCAAGGTGGTCTTCGAGCACATCACCACCGCCGATGCCGCCTCCTTCGTGGCCGCGGCGCCCGGCAGCGTGGCGGCCACCATCACCGCCCATCACCTGCTGTTCAACCGCAATCAGATGCTGGTGGGTGGCATCAAGCCTCACTACTACTGCCTGCCGATCCTCAAGCGCGAACGCCATCGCCAGGCGCTGATCGAGGCGGCGACCTCCGGCAGCGGCAAGTTCTTCCTCGGCACCGACAGCGCCCCTCATGCCAAGGGCGACAAGGAGAGCGCCTGCGGCTGCGCCGGCGCCTACACCGCGCCGGCGGCGCTGGAGCTCTATGCCACGGCCTTCGAGGCGGCCGGTGCCCTGGACCGCCTTGAAGGCTTCGCCAGCCATCATGGGCCGGACTTCTATGGCCTGCCCCGCAATGCCGAGACCGTGACCCTGCAGCGCGAGTCCTGGACGCTGCCGGAGACCCTGCCCTACGTGGACGGCCAGGTGATCGTTCCGCTGCAGGCCGGCGAGACCTTGGCTTGGAAGCTGAAGGGGTAAGTTGAAAGAGGGAAGGAGGAAGAGTGATGTGCCCCTGAATTTGTAGACACCTTACCTGCAACCCCGGAGGTAAGGTGCTATGCGCTTGAAAACCCGTCGCCAGTACTCCTTGGAGTTCAAACGCCATGTGGTCCAGCATTCGCTGGAGTCACCCGAATCTGTCGCCCGCGTGGCGAAGCGGTTCGGATTGAACCCGAAGATGCTCTGCCGTTGGAGGCGAGAACTCGTGACCACAGACGACCAACAGCCCAAGAGAGTGCCCAATACGGGTCCCCACAAGAGCCAGCGTGAGCTGGAGCGCGAAAACCGACAGCTCAAAAAGCGTCTCGAGCGGGCCGAGCTGGAAGTGGAAGTGCTAAAAA
>NZ_JBIEKH010000164.1:0-500 GCF_043496985.1 Halomonas sp. B23F22_20 | reverse complement strand
AAAAAGACCGCATATAAAATATGCGACCTCGAAAACATTTATTACTCTCATTATACCACAAAAGGAGTGTAAAAGAACTGAAAACTCGTGAATTTGCGATTCCCCATTGCTATCTTTGGATGACTAAAGATTACAAAGGGGGAGGTCGATTGTTTAGAGAGTATGTAAAGGGCTATATCAAAAGCTCACACCCAGGTTGGAAGTTAATCACAATCAGAGGCATGAAAGCATTGTGCCAAAAAGAGACGACGGATTAGATACTGCAAATAAGGAGGAAAGAGATTGAAAAACACCTATTACTTTTCGCATGACGGAAATGCGAGAAACGATCCCAAAATCCTTTCTATGAGAAGCGTATATGGATCCGAAGGGTATGGCTGGTATTGGATCATTATTGAAATGCTTCGCGAACAAGAAGATTACAAGATCAAGATAAACAAATACACATGGAATGCATTAGCAATGCAAATGCAATTCGATGCAGATGCGGCGGCAAACCT
>NZ_JBIEKH010000034.1:0-34267 GCF_043496985.1 Halomonas sp. B23F22_20 | reverse complement strand
CTGGAAGCTGGAAGCTGGAAGCTGGAAGCTGGAAGCTGGAAGCTGGAAGCTGGAAGCTGGAAGCTGGAAGCTGGAAGCTGGAAGCTGGAAGCTGGAAGCTGGAAGGCAGCATGAACCCCGCCATCATCGGGTCAAGGGTTTTCTTCCAGCTTCAATCTTAAGCCTGCGGAGCAGGCGTTCTTCCAGCTCCCGGCGAAGCCGGGCGTAAAAAAACCGGCTCCCCATTGGGGAGCCGGTTTGGTGCCGGACCAGGAGGTCGCGCGCGAGGATCAATCCTCGGCGGCTTCCTCAACGACCGGACGGTCAACCAGTTCGACGTAGGCCATGGGGGCGTTGTCGCCGGTGCGGTAGCCGCACTTCAGCACACGGACGTAACCGCCCGGACGCTCGACGTAACGCGGACCCAGCTCGTTGAAGAGCTTGCCGACCGCTTCCTTGGAGCGGGTGCGGCTGAAGGCCAGACGACGGTTGGCGACGCTGTCCTGCTTGGCCAGGGTGATCAGCGGCTCGATATGACGACGCAGCTCCTTGGCCTTGGGCAGGGTTGTCTTGATCACTTCGTGCTCGACCAGCGACACGCACATGTTCTTGAACATGGCCTGACGATGCGAGCTGGTACGATTCAGGTGACGACCACTCTTACGATGACGCATGGTTGTGATTCCTTACCAAACTGGGACTCGAGTCGACGCTCACGCGGAGGCCTTGTCGTCCTTCAGGCTAGCGGGCGGCCAGTTTTCAAGCCGCATACCCAGGGACAGGCCACGAGCGGCCAACACGTCCTTGATCTCGTTCAGGGACTTCTTGCCGAGATTCGGGGTCTTCAGCAGCTCCACCTCGGTGCGCTGGATCAGGTCCCCGATGTAGTAGATGTTCTCGGCCTTCAGGCAGTTGGCACTGCGAACGGTCAACTCGAGATCGTCTACGGGGCGCAGCAGGATCGGATCGATATGATCCTCTTCCTCTTCCACTTCCTGTTCCTTGTCGGCTTCCAGGTCGACGAACGCGGCCAGCTGCTCCTGCAGGATGGTCGCGCTGCGACGGATCGCCTCTTCCGGATCCAGGGTGCCGTCGGTTTCCAGGTTGAGAATCAGCTTGTCGAGGTCGGTGCGCTGTTCGACACGCGCGGCTTCGACAGTGTAGGAAACCCGACGCACGGGGCTGAAGGTTGCATCCAGCTGCAGGCGGCCGATGGCACGAGACTCGTCGTCGGCATCGCCGCGGACGTCCGCCGGCTCATAGCCGCGGCCGCGGGCCACCTTGAGCTGCATCTTCAGCTCGGCGCCCTCGTTGACGTGCGCGATGACGTGCTCGGGGTTAACAATCTCGACGTCATGGTCGAGAGCGATATCGCCCGCAGTCACGACGGCCGGGCCCTGCTTGTTCAGCGAGAGCACCGCCTCGTCGCGGCTGTGCATCTTGATCGCCACGTCCTTGAGGTTCAGGAGGATTTCGATGACATCTTCCTGGACGCCCTCGATCGCGCTGTACTCGTGGTCAACACCGGCGATCTCGGCCTCTACCACGGCGCAGCCGGGCATGGACGAGAGCAGGATGCGACGCAGAGCATTGCCCAGAGTGTGGCCGAAGCCCCGCTCGAAGGGCTCGAGCACGATCTTCGCGTGGTGCGCGTTGATCTCTTCGACCTTGATGTCGCGAGGACGGAGAAACTCTGTCACTGAACGCTGCATGATGAATACCTTTCAGGCTGCCAAACGGATACTCGGTACTGAAGGCCACCCCCACGCTGAGGGTGGCGCGGCGTTCGCCGCTTACTTCGAGTACAGCTCGACGATCAGTTGCTCATTGATGTCGGCAGTCAGGTCACCGCGTTCAGGCAGAGCCTTGAAAGTGCCTTCCATCTTCTTGGCATCGACCTCGACCCAGGCCACTTCGCCGCGGTTGGCGGCGATGCCCAGGGCATTCTGGATACGCGCCTGGTTCTTGGCCTTCTCGCGGACGGAGACCACGTCACCGGGCTTGACCTGGTAGGAAGCCACGTTGACGGTCTTGCCGTTGACGGCGATCGCCTTGTGGCTCACCAGCTGGCGTGCCTCGGAACGAGTGGCGCCGTAGCCCATGCGGTAGACGACGTTGTCCAGTCGGGATTCGAGAAGCTGCAGCAACAACTCACCGGTCGCGCCCTTCAGACGGGCCGCTTCCTTGTAGTAGTTGCGGAACTGCTTCTCGAGTACGCCGTACATGCGGCGTACTTTCTGCTTCTCGCGAAGCTGCAAGCCGTAGTCGGAAATCCGCTGACGACGCTGGCCGTGCACACCCGGGATCTGCTCGGATTTGCACTTCTTCTCGAAGGGAGTGACACCGCTCTTCAGGAAGAGGTCGGTGCCTTCACGACGAGACAGTTTGCACTTCGGTCCAATATAACGAGCCATGAATCTGTCTCCTTAAACGCGGCGTTTCTTCGGCGGACGGCAGCCATTGTGGGGAATGGGCGTCGCGTCGGTGATGCTTTGCACGCGGAAGCCGGCGGCATTGAGTGCACGCACGGCGGATTCACGGCCCGGACCGGGGCCTTTGACCAGCACGTCGACGTTTTTCACACCATACTCGGCTGCAGCGGTCGCTGCACGTTCACTTGCCACTTGAGCAGCGAACGGGGTGCTCTTGCGAGAACCACGAAAACCCGAACCACCGGCAGTCGCCCAGGAGAGGGCGTTGCCCTGGCGGTCTGTGATCGTAATGATCGTGTTGTTAAAAGAGGCGTGGATATGCGCGACGGCATCCACTACCTGCTTTTTAACCTTCTTACGGTTGCTACGCGGGTTAGCCATGTTGATGTCAATTCCTGTCGTTACGCAGAACGTGCGTGTTATTTGCGAATCGGCTTACGCGGACCCTTGCGGGTGCGCGCATTGGTCTTGGTCCGCTGACCGTTCAGCGGCAGACCACGGCGATGACGCAGACCACGATAGCAACCCAGGTCCATGAGACGCTTGATGTTCAGCGTCACATCACGACGAAGATCGCCTTCAACGGTGTACTTACCGACTTCGGAACGCAGGGTGTCGACTTCATCAGAAGACAGCTCCTGGATCTTGGTGGTCGGTGCAATGCCGGCCGCGACACAGATTTCCTGTGCACGAGTACGGCCAATCCCGAAGATATAGGTCAGCGAGATCGCCGCATGCTTGTTGTCCGGGATATTGACGCCTGCAATACGGGCCATCAGCTTACTCCGAAAATTGAGCGGCTTGCTCGATTAGTCATCTACAAAAGGCGCAACAGCATACCCCTTTACCCAGCGAAGGGCAAGGGGTATGCCGGCACCCGGTTTAGTGCAGCGTCAGGGGATCAGCCCTGGCGCTGCTTGTGCCGCGGCTCGCTGCAGATGACGCGCACGGCGCCATTGCGACGAATAATCTTGCAGTTACGGCACATTTTCTTCACGGAAGCTCGAACTTTCATCGTTCCATCTCCATTGTTGGCTCGCGAGGCGAACCAACGGTTCAGCTCGCGGCGCGCCAATTCGCCAGCGACGCGCCTCAGCGCATGATGCCGCCGCTACCGTAGCCTTTCAGGTTGGACTTCTTCATCACCGACTCGTACTGATGCGACATGAGATGCGACTGCACCTGAGCCATGAAGTCCATGATCACCACCACCACGATCAGCAGCGAGGTACCGCCGAAGAAGAACGGCACGTTCCAGGCCACGATCAGGAACTGGGGCATCAGGGAAACCGCGGTGATGTAGAGGGCCCCGAACAGGGTCAGACGGGTCATGACCTTGTCGACGTAGCGAGCGGTCTGCTCACCAGGGCGGATACCCGGCAGGAAGGCTCCCGACTTCTTGAGATTGTCGGCAACATCCTTGGGGTTGAAGACCAGCGCTGTGTAAAAGAAGCAGAAGAATACCACCGCTGCCGCGAAAAGCAAGATGTACAGCGGCTGTCCTGGCCCAAGGGCCTGGGATGCGCGCTGCAGCCACTCCATGCCATCCCCGGCACCCACCCACTGACCCAGCGAGGCCGGAAACAGCAGGATGCTCGAGGCGAAGATCGCCGGAATCACGCCCGCCATGTTGACCTTGAGCGGCAGGTAGCTGCTCTGACCGGCATACATCTTGTTGCCGACCTGGCGGCGCGGATAGTTCACCGTGATGCGGCGTTGGCCACGCTCGATGAACACCACGAAAGCCACTGTGGCGATACCCAGTACGGACAACGCCAACAGCGGCAGTACGTTCCAGGCGCCTTCGTTGCGGGCCAGCTCGAAGGCCTGCCCCACAGCACCCGGCAGACCGGCGACGATCCCCGCGAAGATCAACAGCGAGATGCCGTTGCCGATGCCCTTCTCGGTGATCTGCTCGCCCAGCCACATCAGGAACACCGCCCCGCACACGAAGGTGACGATGGCGGTGAAGTAGAAGCTGAAGTCGGCCGTGTAGGCGATGCCCTGGCTGGCCAGACCCACCGACATGCCGGTGGCCTGGACGAAGGCCAGCAGTACCGTGCCGTAGCGGGTGTACTGGCTGATCTTGCGACGACCCGCCTCACCTTCCTTCTTCAACTGCTCGAGCTGAGGCGAGACGGCGGTCAGCAGCTGCATGATGATCGACGCCGATATGTAGGGCATGATGCCCAGGGCGAGGATACTCATACGCTCCAGGGCACCGCCCGAGAACATGTTGAACATGCCCAGGATGGTACCCTGCTGCTCCCTGAACAAGGCAGCAAGCTGGTCAGGATTGATACCGGGGACGGGAATGTGGGCACCGATACGGTAGACCACGATGGCGATGAGCACGAAGCGCAGACGCGCCCAGAGTTCGCTCAGACCGCTGCCCATCGCCGGCATGTTTCCTGACTTGGCCATTTAGTCCTCTACCTTGCCGCCGGCGGCTTCGATCGCGGCACGGGCACCTTTGGTGACCTTGAGGCCGCGGACGGTAACCGCCTTGTTCAGTTCGCCGGAAAGGATCACCTTGGCATACTGGGTGGCATCCTTCAGCACGTTGGCCTGCTTGAGGGTGTCCAGGGTGACCTCGTCACCTTCGACGCGAGCCAGTTCGCCCAGGCGAACCTCCTCGGAGACCAGCGACTTCGCTGAGGTGAAACCGAACTTCGGCAGACGACGCTGCAGCGGCATCTGGCCGCCCTCGAAGCCGGGTTTCACGCTGCCGCCACTGCGCGACTTGAGGCCCTTGTGGCCACGGCCGCCGGTCTTGCCCAGACCGGAGCCAATGCCACGACCGACGCGCTTCTCGGCGTGCTTGGAGCCCGGTGCCGGGCTCAGGCTATTGAGTTTCATGGATTACTCTCCCTCAACACGCACAAGGTAGTTGACCTTGTGGATCATGCCGCGAACGGCAGGGGTGTCTTCCAGTTCGACCGTGTGACCGATGCGGCGCAGGCCGAGGCCCTTCATGGTGGCCTTGTGCTTGGCCAACACGCCGATGGTGCTGCGGGTCTGGGTAACCTTGATCGTAGCTGCCATGGTACTCACCCCGTGATCGCTTCGACTGACAGACCGCGCTTGGCGGCCACGTCTTCCGGCGACTGCAGGGAGGCCAGACCGTTGACGGTCGCCCGCACCACGTTCACCGGGTTGGTGGAGCCGTAGCACTTGGCCAGGACGTCATGGACGCCGGCCAGCTCCAGCACGGAGCGCATGGCGCCACCGGCGATGATGCCGGTACCCTCGGAGGCCGGCTGCATGTACACCTTGGAGGCGCCATGACGGGCCTTGACCGGGTACTGCAGAGTGCCACCGGTGAGGTTGACCTTGACCATGTTGCGACGCGCCTGGTCCATGGCCTTCTGGATCGCGACCGGCACTTCACGCGCCTTGCCACGACCGAAGCCGACACGACCGTTACCGTCACCGACGACAGTCAGGGCAGTAAAGCCGAAGATCCGGCCACCCTTGACCACCTTGGCGACACGGTTGACCTGCACGAGCTTTTCCTGCAGATCGCCGCTTTGCTGTTCGTTCTTCGCCATCGTAAAACCCTTTAGAATTCCAGGCCGCCTTCACGAGCGGCGTCGGCCAGGGCCTTGACACGACCGTGGTACTTGAAACCGGCACGATCGAAGGCCACCTGGGTGATGCCAGCCTGCTTGGCGCGTTCGGCAATCAGAGCGCCCACCTTGGAGGCGGCGTCGACGTTGCCGGTTGCACCCTCGCGCAGGGCCTTGTCCAGCGTGGAAGCGCTGGCCAGGACCTTGCCACCATCCGGCGAGATGATCTGCGCGTAGATGTGACGCGGGGTACGGTTGACGCACAGGCGATACACGCCCAGCTCGCGGATCTTGGCGCGAGCGCGGCGGGCACGACGGAGACGAGATTCTTTCTTCGCGTTCATAACCCTGCCTTACTTCTTCTTGGCTTCTTTGCGGCGGACCTGCTCGTCGCCGTACCGGATACCCTTGCCCTTGTAGGGCTCGGGCGGACGGAAGGCGCGGATTTCCGCGGCAACCTGGCCGAGTTTCTGCTTGTCCGCGCTCTTCAGCACGATGATGGTGTTCTTCGGCGTTTCCGCCGTGACACCTTCAGGCAGCTCATAGTCGACCGGGTGGGAGAAGCCCAGTGTCAGGTTCAGCGTCTGGCCCTTTGCCTGGGCACGATAACCGACGCCATTGATTTCGAGAGACTTGGTGAAGCCCTCGGAAACACCGGTGACCAGGTTCTGGACCAGGGCACGGGTGGTGCCGGCCATCGCCCAGCTCTTGGCGCTTTCGCTCGGCTGGAAGGTCACCTGACCTTCTTCCTGAGCGACGACCACGTCAGGGTGCACGGTCATGGACAGCGTGCCCTGGCCGCCCTTGACGGACAGCTGGTCGCCGTCGAGCTTGAGCTCGACGCCGGCGGGCAGTTTAACCGGATATTTGGCTACGCGTGACATTCCAAACTCCTAGAATACGGTGCAGATGACTTCACCACCGACACCGGCCTGGCGGGCCGCGCGGTCGGTCATCACACCCTTGGAGGTGGTGACGATCGCGATACCCAAGCCCTCGGCAACCTTGGGCAGGGAGTCCTTGCCCTTGTAGCTGCGCAGAGACGGCTTGGAGGCCCGCTGCAGATGTTCGATGACCGGCTTGCCTTCGAAGTACTTGAGGGTCACGGTCAGCTCGGGCTTGGCCGATTCGCTGACACCGTAGTCGGTCACATAACCCTCTTCCTTCAGCACGCGGGCCACCTCGACCTTGAGCTTGGAGGACGGCATGGAAACCGTCTCCTTGGTGGCCATCTGCGCATTGCGGATACGGGTGAACATATCCGCCAGAGTGTCTTGCATGCTCATTTACGTTGCGCTCCTGATGATTCTACGTGGCGTTACCAGCTGGACTTCTTGAGTCCGGGCACGTCGCCACGCATGGCGGCTTCACGCAGCTTGTTGCGGCCGAGGCCGAACTTGTTGTAGTAGCCGTGCGGACGGCCGGTGACGCGGCAGCGGTTGCGCTGGCGCACCGGGCTGGAGTCACGCGGCAGCTGCTGCAACTTCAGCGTTGCGTCGAAGCGCTCTTCGTCGGAAGCGTTCACGTCCTGGATGATCGCCTTGAGCGCAGCGCGCTTGGCGGCGTATTTCTCCACCAGCTGGGCGCGCTTCGCTTCACGCTCTACCATGCTTTTCTTTGCCATGATCCCACCCTTATTTCTTGAACGGGAAGTTCAGCGCGCTCAGCAGCGCACGACCTTCTTCATCGGTGTTGGCGGTGGTGGTGATGGTGACATCCAGACCACGGATCCGATCGATCTTATCATATTCGATCTCCGGAAAGATGATCTGCTCACGCACCCCCATCGAGTAGTTGCCACGACCGTCGAAGGACTTCGGGTTGAGACCACGGAAGTCACGAACGCGGGGGATCGCGATATTCACCAGGCGATCGAGGAAGTCCCACATGCGCTCGGAGCGCAGGGTCACCTTGATCCCGATCGGCCAGCCTTCACGCACCTTGAAGCCCGCGATGGACTTGCGTGCCTTGGTCACCAGCGGCTTCTGACCGGAGAGCTTCTCCAGGTCGCCGATGGCGTTGTCGATCAGCTTCTTGTCGCTGGTCGCTTCGCCGATGCCCATGTTCAGGGTCACCTTGGTGATCCGGGGCACCTGCATAACGTTGGCGTAGCTGAACTGCTCTTTGAGTTGAGCCACCACCTCGTTTTGATAACGTTCTTTCAAGTTCGCCATTTTGCTACCCGACTCGCGTTAGGCGTCGATCTGCGCTTGCGTCGACTTGTAGATACGTACCTTGGTACCGTCTTCCTGAACCTGGAAGCCGACGCGATCCGCCCTACCGGTCTCCTGGTTGAAGATGGCCACGTTGGACGCGTGAATCGGAGCCTCGCGCTCGACGATACCGCCCTGATTTCCCGCCATGGGGTTGGGCTTGGTGTGACGCTTGATCATGTTCACACCGGACACAATGTAGCGGTCGTCCTTGAGGACGCGCTTCACGGTGCCACGCTTGCCCTTGTCCTTCCCGGCGATGACGACGACTTCGTCGTCACGTTTGATCTTTTGCATATCCGCCTCGCTCCTTACAGCACTTCAGGCGCCAAGGAAATGATCTTCATGAACTTCTCGGTACGAAGCTCACGGGTCACCGGACCGAAGATCCGGGTACCGATCGGCTGCTCGTTGGTGTTGTTCAACAGAACCGCCGCATTTCCATCGAAGCGGATCAGCGACCCGTCGTTACGACGGACGCCACTGCGGGTGCGAACCACCACCGCCTTGAGGACCTGGCCCTTCTTGACCTTGCCACGCGGGATGGCTTCCTTCACCGTGACTTTGATGATGTCGCCGACGCGGGCGTAACGGCGGTGAGAACCGCCCAGCACCTTGATGCATTGCACCCGGCGCGCCCCGCTGTTGTCAGCGACATCCAGCATTGTCTGAGTCTGAATCATCGGTTTTCTCCAAACCTAAACTGACTGCACTGGTTCGACTGGCGTTTGCCGATCAACCCTTGGCCTGCTCAACGACTTCAACCAGGGTCCAGGCCTTCTTCTTGGACAGCGGACGGCACTCCTCGATGGACACCGTGTCACCAGCCTTGGCCTGATTCGCCTCGTCATGGGCGTGCAGCTTGGTGGAGCGCTTAACGTACTTGCCGTAGATCGGGTGGCGCTCACGACGCTCGATCATCACGACGATGGACTTGTCCATCTTGTCGCTCACCACCTTGCCGGTGAGCGTACGGGCTTTCTTTTCTTCGGCCATCTCAGACACCTGCCTTCTCGTTGAGCACAGTCTTCACCCGGGCGATATCCCGACGAACCTGCTTGAGCAGATGAGTCTGGCTGAGCTGGCCGGTGGCCTTCTGCATGCGCAGGTTGAACTGCTCGCGGAGGAGTTCGAAGAGCTGCTCCTGGAGCTGCTCGGCGGACTTTTCACGAATTTCCTGGGCTTTCATCACATCACCGTCCGTTTCACAAAGGTGGTGGAGACCGGGAACTTCTGTGCCGCCAGGCCAAATGCCTCGCGAGCCAGCTCCTCGGAAACGCCTTCGATCTCGTACAGGACACGGCCGGGCTGGATCTGAGCGACCCAGTACTCGACGGAGCCCTTACCTTTACCCATCCGGACTTCCAGCGGCTTCTTGGAAATCGGCTTGTCCGGGAAGACACGGATCCAGATCTTGCCACCACGCTTGACGTGACGCGTGATGGCACGACGGCCGGCTTCGATCTGACGGGCGGTGACGCGGCCACGGCCGGTGGCCTTGAGGCCATATTCGCCGAAGCTTACCTTGTTACCGCGATGCGCCAGGCCACGGTTGCGGCCTTTCTGCACCTTGCGGAACTTCAAACGCTTGGGTTGTAACATCGACTCGCTCTCCCCTTACCTGGAACCTTTCTTCTTGGAGGGCGCCCCTTGCGGCTGCTTGGCCTTGGCGCGGACCTCCTCGATGCCCCCGAGGATTTCACCCTTGAAGATCCAGACCTTGACACCAATGATGCCGTAGGTGGTCTTGGCTTCGTAGGTGGCGTAGTCGATGTCCGCACGCAGGGTGTGCAGCGGAACGCGACCTTCGCGGTACCACTCGGTACGGGCGATCTCGGCGCCGCCGAGGCGACCGGAAAGCTGCACTTTGATACCGCCAGCACCCAGGCGCATGGCGTTCTGCACGGAACGCTTCATGGCGCGACGGAACATCACACGGCGCTCGAGCTGGCCGGCAATGTTCTGAGCGACGAGCTGGGCGTCCAGCTCCGGCTTACGGACTTCCTCGATGTTGACGTGCACCGGCACGCCCATCATCTGAGTGACGTCGCGACGCAGACGATCGACGTCCTCGCCCTTCTTGCCAATCACGATGCCCGGACGGGCAGTGTGAATGGTAATGCGGGCGTTGTTGGCCGGACGCTCGATGGTGATCTTGCTGACGGAAGCGTTCTTCAGACGCTCCTCCAGGAAGCGACGCACCTCGAGGTCGTTGTTCAGCTTGTCGGCATAGGCGCCGCGCTCGGCATACCAGACCGAGGTATGGTCCTTGACGATACCCAGGCGAATGCCTGTCGGATTGACTTTCTGACCCATCTGGTCGACTCCTACTTCTCGGCTACCTTGACGGTGATGTGGCAAGTGCGCTTCAGAATGCGATCCGCACGGCCCTTGGCGCGCGGACGGATGCGCTTGAGCGTCATGCCCTCATCGACGCAGATGGTCGAGACACGCAGCTCGTCGATATCCATGCCGTTGTTTTCTTCCGCGTTCGCGATGGCGGACTGCAGCACCTTCTTGACCAGCTTGGCGGCCTTCTTCGGGGAGAAGGTCAGCAGGTCGAGTGCTTCGGCGACCGGCTTACCGCGCACCTGGTCAGCCACCAAACGGGCCTTCTGGGCGGATAAGCTAGCGCCACGCAGCTTTGCTGTGACTTCCATCTCTAATCCTCTCTCGGCTTACCGTTTGGCTTTCTTGTCCGCCGCATGACCGCGATAGGTGCGGGTGGCAGCGAATTCGCCCAGCTTGTGGCCAACCATTTCCTCGGAGACGTGCACCGGGACGTGCTGGCGACCGTTATGGACTGCAATGGTGAGCCCGACCATGTTGGGCAGGATCATGGAACGACGCGACCAGGTCTTGATCGGTTTGCGGTCGTTCTTCTCCACTGCAGTCTCAACCTTCTTCAGCAGATGAAGGTCAATAAAGGGACCTTTCTTCAGTGAACGTGGCACAGCCGTTACCTCTTGATGTCTTGGCGTTGGATCTTATTTCCGGGCCTTGCGGCGACGGACGATCAGCTTGTCGGTGCGCTTGTTCTTGCGGGTCTTGTGGCCCTTGGTGGGAATACCCCACGGAGACACCGGATGACGACCACCGCTGGTGCGGCCTTCACCACCGCCGTGCGGGTGATCCACCGGGTTCATGGCCACGCCGCGAACCGTCGGACGCACACCTCTCCAGCGCTTCGCACCGGCCTTGCCAAGCTGACGCAGGCTGTGCTCGGAGTTGCTCACCTCACCCAAAGTCGCGCGGCACTCGGCCAGCACCTTGCGCATTTCGCCGGAGCGCAGACGCAGGGTGGCGTAGTTGCCTTCGCGGGCGACCAGCTGGGCGCTGGTACCGGCGCTGCGTGCGAGCTGGGCACCCTTGCCGGGCTTGAGCTCGATGCAGTGCACGGTGGAACCCAGCGGGATGTTGCGCAGCGGCAGGGCGTTGCCCTTCTTGATCGCTGCATTCACGCCGGACTCGAGACGGTCGCCGGCCTGCACACCGCGCGGGGCGATGATGTAGCGACGCTCGCCGTCCATGTACTTGAGCAGCGCGATGTGAGCGCTACGGTTCGGGTCATGCTCCAGGCGCTCGACGATGGCGGGAACGCCATCCTTGGTGCGCTTGAAGTCGATGATCCGGTAGTGATGACGGTGCCCACCGCCCACGTGGCGGGTGGTGATGCGACCGTAGTTGTTACGGCCACCGGACTTGGACTGTTTCTCGAGCAGCGGCGCGTAAGCGCGGCCCTTGTACAGTTCCTCGCCGACGATCTTGACGACGTGGCGACGACCGGCGGAAGTAGGTTTAGTCTTGACGATTGCCATGATCCGTGCTCCTGCCTTTACTCGGCGCCAGAGAAGTCTTCGAGCGTCTCGCCGGCGGCCAGTGTCACGTACGCCTTGCGATAGCCTTTACGGAGACCGGTGCCATGCGCAGTGCGCTTGGTCTTGCCCTTGACGTTCAGCACCTGAACGCGATCGACCTTCTTGCCGAACAGCTCCTGGACGGCGGTCTTGATCTCGGGCTTGGTCGCGTCGCTCGCCACCTTGAACACGTACTGGTTGCGCTCGGCGGCCATAGCGGCCTTCTCGGTCACGTGCGGACCCAGCAGCACCTTGAATACACGTTCCTGGTTCATGCCAGCTTCTCCTCGAATTTGCGCAGAGCGGAGACGGTGGCCAGCACCTTGTCGAAGGCGACCAGGCTCACCGGATCGGCGGCAGCGACGTCCACCACATCCACGTTCGGGATGTTGCGGGCGGCGAGGTACAGATTCTCGTCGACCTCTTCGGTGACGATCAGCACCTTCTCCAGGCCCAGTTCATTGAGCTTGGCGACCAACTGCTTGGTCTTGGGGCTTTCGACGGCAAAGGCATCGACGGCCACCAGACGCTCCTGGCGGACCAGCTCGGAGAGAATCGAGCGCATGGCCGCACGGTACATCTTGCGGTTGACCTTCTGGGAGTGGTCCTGCGGACGGGCCGCGAAGGTCACGCCGCCGGCACGCCAGATCGGCGAACGGATGGTACCGGCGCGGGCACGACCGGTGCCCTTCTGACGCCACGGCTTCTTGCCGCCGCCACGCACGTCGGAACGGTTCTTCTGGGCGCGGGTACCCTGGCGACCACCGGCCAGATAGGCGGTGACGACCTGGTGCACGAGCGCTTCGTTGAATTCTTTGCCAAAGGTAGCGTCGGCGACTTCGACGGTGCCGCCAGCACCTGCAAGATTCAGATTCATCGGTAAGTTCCCCTTCAGCCTGCTTTGACGGCGCTGCGCACGATGACATCACTGCCGGTGGCACCGGGTACGGCACCCTTGATCAGCAGCAGGTTACGCTCGGCGTCGACACGGACGACTTCCAGGCTCTGGACGGTGCAGCGCTCGTTGCCGAGCTGACCGGCCATCTTCTTGCCCTTGAACACGCGACCCGGGGTCTGGCACATACCGATGGAACCCGGCGCACGGTGGGACAGGGAGTTACCGTGGCTGTTGTCCTGGGTGCGGAAGTTCCAGCGCTTCACGGCGCCCTGGAAACCCTTACCCTTGGAGGTGCCGGTCACGTCGATCATCTGACCAGCTTCGAAGAGGGATACGGTGAGTTCGCCGCCCACTTCCGGAGCCTCATCGCCTTCTGCCAGGCGGAACTCCATCAGCGAACGACCGGCCTCGATACCGGCCTTGGCGAACTGACCGGCTTGGGCCTTGGAGAGATGCTTGGCCTTGCGGGAACCGGAGGTCACCTGCACCGCTGCGTAGCCGTCGGACTCGACGGACTTGACGCGGGTTACGCGGTTAGGCTCAACCTCGATCACGGTCACGGGCACTGAGGCGCCGTCTTCGGTAAAGACACGGGTCATCCCGGCCTTTTTACCGACCAAACCGATAGTCATTACTACGTCTCCTATAGTGTACGGGGCTGTCACCCGCTATGGCTGCCCTTTCCAGAGCATTCCACTAGCACGTTGTGTGGCGCCATCCCGGCGCGGCGGCTGCTGCCTGTGCATGACAGGCGCTGGGCCGCGAGTGTCTAGTGTGGTATCAGTCGAGTTTGATCTGCACGTCCACGCCGGCGGCGAGGTCGAGCTTCATCAGCGCGTCGACGGTCTTCTCGGTAGGCTCGACGATATCGAGCACCCGCTTGTGAGTACGAATCTCGTACTGATCACGAGCATCCTTGTTCACGTGCGGAGAAATCAGCACGGTGTAGCGCTCGCGATTGGTCGGCAGAGGAATCGGACCCCGCACCTGGGCGCCGGTACGCTTGGCGGTATCAACGATCTCCGCGGCGGACTGGTCGATCAGGCGGTGGTCGAAAGCCTTCAACCGAATGCGAATCTTCTGGTTCTGCATTTGCCCTAAACTCCAATGGATCTTGACGGCGCGAGCCGTCAACCCACGCATTCAAAGGATGCGCATTATAGGCGCGCCGCCGACGAGAGTCAAACCCTCGCGACGGTGCGCAGAAAGGGGGCTCCTGACGGAGCCCCCTTCGATCTTTCGAGAAGCCTGGGCTTACTCGACGATCTTGGCCACGACGCCGGCGCCGACGGTACGACCGCCTTCACGAACGGCGAAGCGCAGACCTTCGTCCATGGCGACCGGAGCGATCAGGCTGACGACCATCTTGACGTTGTCGCCCGGCATGACCATCTCGACGCCTTCCGGCAGTTCACAGGTACCGGTGATGTCGGTGGTACGGAAGTAGAACTGCGGACGATAGCCCTTGAAGAACGGAGTGTGACGACCACCCTCGTCCTTGGACAGCACGTACACCTCAGCCTCGAACTTGGTGTGCGGGGTGATGGTGCCCGGCTTGGCCAGGACCTGACCACGCTCGACGTCGTCACGCTTGGTGCCGCGCAGCAGGGCGCCAATGTTCTCACCGGCACGACCTTCGTCGAGCAGCTTACGGAACATTTCGACACCGGTGACGGTGGTCTTGGTGGTGTCCTTGATACCGACGATCTCGACTTCCTCGCCAGCCTTGACGATGCCGCGCTCGACACGACCGGTCACAACGGTACCGCGACCAGAGATGGAGAACACGTCCTCGATCGGCATCAGGAACGGCTGATCGATAGCCCGCTCCGGCTCCGGAATGTACTCGTCCAAGGCCTTGATCAGGTTGGCAACGGCGGTGGTACCCATGCCGTTGTCGTCCTTGCCTTCCAGGGCCATCAGGGCGGAACCGGTGATGATCGGGGTGTCGTCACCCGGGAAGTCGTACTCGTTCAGGAGTTCGCGGACTTCCATCTCGACCAGCTCGAGCAGCTCTTCGTCGTCGACCATGTCGGCCTTGTTCAGGAACACGACGATGTACGGCACGCCAACCTGACGAGACAGCAGGATGTGCTCGCGAGTCTGCGGCATGGGGCCGTCGGCGGCGGAGCAGACCAGGATGGCACCGTCCATCTGGGCAGCACCGGTGATCATGTTCTTGACGTAGTCGGCGTGGCCCGGGCAGTCGACGTGCGCGTAGTGGCGCACTTCAGACTGGTACTCAACGTGGGCGGTGGCGATGGTGATGCCGCGCTCACGCTCTTCCGGGGCGTTGTCGATGGAGTCAAACGCACGGGCGTCGCCACCGAAGACTTCCGCGGACACGCGGGTCAGGGCGGCAGTCAGCGTGGTCTTGCCGTGGTCGACGTGACCGATGGTGCCGACGTTGACGTGCGGTTTGGAACGTTCGAATTTTTCCTTAGCCACTGCTATGACCTCTTTACGTTAGCTAACGGTTAACCGTTCTGGTTGATGACGGCTTCAACGACGCTGGACGGCGCCTCTTCGTAATCCGCAAACTCCATGGTGTAGCTTGCGCGGCCCTGGGTCTGAGAGCGCAGATCGGTTGCGTAACCGAACATCTCAGCCAGCGGAACGGTGGCGCGGATGACCTTGCCGGAGGATGAGTCATCCATCCCCTGGACCAGGCCGCGACGGCGGTTCAGGTCGCCCATGACATCGCCCATAAACTCCTCGGGTGTCACGACTTCGACCTTCATTACCGGCTCGAGCAGCACGGCCTTGGCCTTGGGTGCGCCTTCCTTGATCGCCATGGAAGAGGCGACCTTGAACGCGGTCTCGTTTGAGTCCACGTCATGGTAGGAACCGTCGAACAGCGTAACCTTGACGTCAATCATCGGGTAGCCCGCGATGACACCGTTCTGGAGCTGCTCATAGGCCCCCTTCTCGACGGCCGGCACGTATTCCTTGGGAACCACGCCGCCGACGATTTCAGAAGCGAACTTGAAGTGCATGTCTTCGTCGTCGCCCTTGTCCTCGGCCGTCAGCGGCTCGATGCGCAGGTGCACATGACCGTACTGACCGCGACCACCGGACTGGCGCACGAACTTGCCTTCCTGCTCGACGCTCTTGCGGATGGTCTCGCGATAGGCAACCTGCGGCTTGCCGATGTTGGCATCGACCTTGAACTCGCGACGCATGCGGTCAACGATGATGTCCAGGTGCAGCTCGCCCATGCCGGAGATGATGGTCTGGCCGGTTTCCTCGTCGGTCTTGACCTGGAAGGACGGATCCTCCTGGGCCAGCTTGCCGAGGGCCACACCCATCTTCTCCTGGTCGGCCTTGGACTTGGGCTCCACGGCCACGGAAATCACCGGGTCCGGGAATTCCATGCGCTCCAGCACGATCTTGTCGTTCAGGTCGCACAGGGTGTCACCGGTAGTGACGTCCTTCAGGCCGATACAGGCGGCGATGTCACCGGCCAGCACTTCCTTGATCTCCTCGCGGGAGTTGGAGTGCATCTGCACGATACGGCCGACACGCTCCTTCTTCTGCTTGACGGAGTTGAAGACGCTGTCGCCGGACTTCAGCACGCCGGAGTAGACGCGAATGAAGGTCAGCGTACCGACGAACGGGTCGGTGGCGATCTTGAACGCCAGCGCGGCGAACGGCGCGTTGTCGTCGGCTTCGCGCGTCGCGATGGTGCCGTCCTTGTCGTCCAGTTCACCCTCGATGGCCTTGACCTCGGTGGGTGACGGCATGTACTCGATGACGCCATCGAGCACAGCCTGCACGCCCTTGTTCTTGAACGCGGAGCCACAGGTGACGAGCACGATCTCGTTGTCGAGGGTACGACGACGCAGACCCGCCTTGATGTCCTCGGGAGACAGATCGCCTTCCTCGAGGTACTTCTCCATCAGCTCTTCGGAAGCCTCGGCGGCCGCCTCGACCATTTCCTCGCGGTACTTCTCGGCGGTTTCCTGCAGCTCGGCCGGAATGTCGACCAAGTCGTAGTTCATGCCGAAGTTGGCCTCATCCCACAGGATGGCCTTCATCTGGATCAGATCGACGACGCCCTTGAAGTCATCCTCGGCGCCCCAGTTGATCTGGATCGGCACGACGTTGGCGCCCAGACGCGTCTTCAGCTGGTCCACGACCATGAAGAAGTCGGCACCGGCACGGTCCATCTTGTTGACGAACACCATGCGCGGCACTTCGTACTTGTTGGCCTGACGCCAGACGGTCTCGGTCTGCGGCTGCACGCCGGAGCTGCCGCACAGCACCACCACGGCACCGTCCAGCACGCGCAGGGAGCGCTCCACCTCGATGGTGAAGTCGACGTGTCCGGGGGTGTCGATGATGTTGATACGGTGCTCATCGAACTGCTTGTTCATGCCCTGCCAGAAGCAGGTGGTCGCCGCAGAGGTGATCGTGATGCCACGCTCCTGCTCCTGCTCCATCCAGTCCATGGTGGCGGCGCCCTCATGGACCTCGCCGACCTTGTGAGACAGACCGGTGTAGAACAGGACGCGCTCGGTAGTGGTCGTCTTACCGGCGTCGACGTGGGCAACGATACCGATATTGCGGTAACGCTTAAGCGGAGTCTTGCGAGCCACGATGTAACTCCCGTTGGTTGGCGATGCGATTTAGAAGCGGTAGTGAGAGAAGGCCTTGTTGGCCTCTGCCATGCGATGCACGTCTTCACGCTTCTTGACGGCCGAACCTTTACCTTCGGCGGCATCCAGCATCTCGCCAGCCAGACGCTGCACCATGGTCTTCTCACCGCGACGACGCGCGGCATCCACCAGCCAACGCATGGCCAGGGCCTGACGGCGAGACGGACGCACTTCGACCGGCACCTGATAGGTCGCACCGCCGACGCGGCGAGACTTCACCTCGACCATGGGCTGGATAGTTTCCAGCGCCTTGTCGAAGATCTCCAGCGGCTCTTCGTTGGAACGATCGGCAACCCTGTCCAGCGCACCATAGACGATGCGCTCAGCTACGGACTTCTTGCCGCTGATCATCAGGTGGTTCATGAACTTCGCCAGGCGCTCGGATCCGAATTTGGGATCCGGCAGAATCTCGCGCTTGGCCGCAACTCTTCTTCTAGGCATGATAAGCCCTCTTCCGAAGGGTCCTTCAGGTAAACCCGAGACGACCGCAATGGCGCTCGACCTTACTCTTATCAGACCGTGTCAATGTCGATGTTCTGTAATGGCCGTAGCCGGCAACGTCCTGAGGCTTAGGCCTTCGGACGCTTGGTGCCGTACTTGGAACGGCCCTGCTTACGGTTCTGCACGCCGGAGGTGTCCAGGGCACCGCGAACGGTGTGATACCGGACACCCGGAAGGTCCTTCACTCGGCCGCCACGAATCAGGACCACGGAGTGCTCCTGGAGGTTGTGGCCTTCACCGCCGATGTAGGAAGACACCTCGAAGCCGTTGGTCAGGCGCACACGGCAGACCTTACGCAGAGCCGAGTTCGGCTTCTTCGGGGTGGTGGTGTAAACGCGGGTGCAGACACCGCGCTTCTGCGGGCAGGCCTGCAGCGCCGGCACGTCGCTCTTGGCGGCCTGGCGCTTGCGCGGCTTGCGCACGAGCTGATTGATCGTTGCCATTTATCGCTCCAAATGGGTTGCCTTGGCGGAAGCGAGTAGCCGTTCGCTTCCTGTCTTGCGTGCCTTTAACAGCATCGCGGGCGCACCCGCCCCACTGTTAAAGGCTGCGCATTCTAATGGCTGACGCCACCTACCGTCAAGCGCGACGCCCCTAGGGGCGCCGCGTGTGCGGCCGCGAACGTCAGATCTCGTCGTCGTCCGAGTCGAGCGCGGTGAGCTGGGCCCCCAGCTCCTGCTCGACCTCGAAGGCCGACGGGTGGAGCACGCGCTCAGCGTCTTCACGCTTGCGGCGACGCTCCGCGTGGTGGGTCAGGCCGGTACCGGCCGGGATCAGACGCCCCACCACCACGTTTTCCTTCAGGCCGCGCAGGTAGTCGCGCTTGCCGGTGACGGCCGCCTCGGTCAGCACCCGCGTGGTCTCCTGGAAGGAGGCCGCAGAGATGAACGACTCGGTCGCCAGGCTGGCCTTGGTGATACCCAGCAGCAGGCGCTGATACTTGGCCGGGAACTTGTCGACCCCGTTCAGGACGGCGTTCTGCTCCAGCACCCGCACCAGCTCGACCTGATCGCCCGGGATGAAGTCGGAGTCGCCGGCGTCGGTGATCTCGACCTTGCGCAGCATCTGACGCACGATCACTTCGATGTGCTTGTCGTTGATGCCCACGCCCTGCAGACGATAGACGTCCTGCACCTCGGCGACGATGTACTTGGCCAGTTCGGCGATGCCGAGCAGGCGCAGGATATCGTGCGGGTTGCTCGGACCGTCGGAGATCACCTCGCCCTTCTCGACGGTCTCGCCTTCGAAGACCGCGATCTGGCGCCATTTCGGGATCAGCATCTCGAACGGATCGCCATCCTCGGGCGTGATCGCCAGACGACGCTTGCCCTTGGTCTCCTTGCCGAAGCTGATGGTACCGCTGATCTCGGCCAGGATCGCCGGCTCCTTCGGCTTGCGCGCCTCGAACAGGTCGGCGACTCGCGGCAGACCCCCGGTGATGTCCTTGTTACCGGTCGCTTCCACCGGAATACGGGCCACCACTTCGCCGACGCCGATCTTGGCGCCATCGTCCACGGTGACAATCGCCTTGCCGGGCAGCAGGTACTGTACCGGCGTGTCGGAGTTGGACACGGTCACCGGCTTGCCAGTGTCGTCGGCCAGCAGGATCATCGGGCGCTTGTCGCGGCCGGCCATGGGCCGCGCCGCCGACTCGATCACCTCGATGGAGGACAGCCCGGTCATCTCGTCCACGCTACGGTGCATGGTCAGACCTTCGTCCATGTCCGCGTACTGCACCTGACCCTCGGCCTCGGCGACGATCGGGTGGGTGTGCGGATCCCACTTGGCGACGGTCTGGCCGGCGTCCACCACGTCCCCGTCCTTGACGGAGAGCTCGGCGCCGTAGGGCAGCTTGTAGTACTCGCGCTCACGACCGTGATCGTCGGCCACCGCCAGCGCACTGGAGCGGGACACCACCACCAGCTTGCCGTCGCCGCGTTCGACGTGCTTGATGTTGTGCAGGCGCACCTTGCCGCCGTGCTTGACCTGGACGCTGTCCACCGCGGAGGCCCGGGAGGCCGCGCCGCCGATGTGGAAGGTCCGCATGGTCAGCTGGGTGCCCGGCTCGCCGATCGACTGGGCGGCGATGACGCCCACCGACTCGCCGACGTTGACCTGGTGGCCACGGGCGAGGTCACGGCCGTAACAGGACGAGCAGACGCCATGGCTGGTCTCGCAGGTGATAGTCGAACGCACCACGATCTCGTCGACGCCCATGGTGTCGAGCTCGGCGCACCAGGCCTCGTCGAGCAGGGTGTCGCGGGGGATCAGCACTTCCTCGGTGTTGGGATCGATGACGTCCTGGGCGACCACGCGACCGAGCACCCGCTGGGCCAGCGAGACGATGATGTCGCCGCCCTCGATGACCGGGTGCAGGGTCAGGCCGTTCTCGGTGCCGCAATCCGTCTCGGTGATCACCATGTCCTGCGCCACGTCGACCAGGCGGCGGGTCAGGTAACCGGAGTTGGCGGTCTTGAGTGCCGTGTCCGCCAGGCCCTTACGCGCGCCGTGAGTCGAGATGAAGTACTGCAGGACGTTCAGGCCTTCACGGAAGTTGGCGACGATCGGCGTCTCGATGATCGAGCCATCCGGCTTGGCCATCAGGCCACGCATGCCGGCCAGCTGGCGGATCTGCGCCGCGCTACCCCGGGCGCCGGAGTCGGCCATGATGAAGACGCTGTTGAAGGAGTCCTGCTCGACCTCGTTACCCTCGCGGTCGATCACGCTTTCCTTGGAGATGCCGGCCATCATCGCCTTGGCGACCTGGTCGTTGGCGCGCGCCCAGATGTCGATGACCTTGTTGTACTTCTCGCCCGCGGTCACGAGACCGGAGGAGAACTGGTCCTCGATCTCCTTGACCTCCTCCTCGGCGCCCTCGACGATCTCGGCCTTGGCATCCGGGATGACGAAGTCGTTGACGCCGATGGAGGCGCCGGACCAGGTGGCCATGCGGAAGCCGGTATACATCAGCTGGTCGGCGAAGATCACCGCGGGCTTGAGGCCGGCGCGACGATACACCTCGTTGATCAGCTTGGAGATGGCCTTCTTCTTCATCGGCTGATCGATCAGCTCGAAGGGCACACCATCGGGCAGGATGCGGAACAGCAGCGCGCGACCCACGGTGGTGTCGTAGATCTTGCGGGTCTCGCTCTTCTCGCCGGTCTCCTCGTCGATCACCAACTCGTCGAGACGCACCTTGACGCGAGAGTGCAGCGCCACGCTCTGGGTGCCGAAGGCGCGCTCGACCTCGTTGAGGTCGGAGAACACCATGCCCTCGCCCTTGCCGTTGATCTTCTCGCGGGTCATGTAGTACAGACCCAGCACCACGTCCTGGGACGGCACGATGATCGGCTCGCCGTTGGCCGGTGACAGCACGTTGTTGGTGGCCATCATCAGCGCCCGGGCCTCGAGCTGGGCCTCCAGGGTCAGCGGCACGTGCACGGCCATCTGGTCGCCGTCGAAGTCGGCGTTGTAGGCGGCACACACCAGCGGGTGCAGCTGGATCGCCTTGCCCTCGATCAGCAGCGGCTCGAAGGCCTGGATGCCGAGACGGTGCAGGGTCGGAGCGCGGTTGAGCAGTACCGGATGCTCGCGGATGACCTCGGCGAGGATGTCCCACACCTCGGGCAGCTCGCGCTCGACCATCTTCTTGGCGGCCTTGATGGTGGACGCCTGGCCGTTGTACTGCAGCTTGGAGTAGATGAACGGCTTGAACAGCTCGAGCGCCATCTTCTTCGGCAGGCCACACTGGTGCAGGCGCAGGGTCGGGCCGACGGTGATGACCGAGCGACCGGAATAGTCGACGCGCTTGCCGAGCAAGTTCTGACGGAAGCGGCCCTGCTTGCCCTTGATCATGTCGGCCAGCGACTTCAGCGGGCGCTTGTTGGAACCGGTGATCGCCCGGCCGCGACGGCCGTTGTCGAGCAGCGCGTCGACCGCTTCCTGCAGCATGCGCTTCTCGTTGCGCACGATGATGTCCGGCGCGTTGAGATCGAGCAGCCGCTTGAGGCGGTTGTTACGGTTGATCACGCGACGATACAGGTCGTTCAGATCAGAAGTCGCGAAACGACCGCCGTCCAGCGGCACCAGCGGACGCAGGTCCGGCGGCAGCACCGGCAGCACTTCCATGACCATCCACGCCGGATCGTTGCCGGAGCCCTGGAAGGCTTCCAGCAGCTTGAGGCGCTTGGACAGCTTCTTGATCTTGGTCTCGGAGTTAGTCTGCGGGATCTCTTCGCGCAGACGCTCGATCTCTTCCTCGAGATCGATGTCCTTGAGCATGGCCTGCACGGCCTCGGCACCCATGCGGGCGTCGAAGTCGTCACCGAACTCCTCGAGGGCCTCGAAGTACTGCTCGTCGTTGAGCAGCTGGCCGCGCTCGAGGGTGGTCATGCCCGGATCGACGACCATGAAGCTCTCGAAATAGAGCACGCGCTCGATGTCGCGCAGGGTCATGTCCAGGAACATGCCGATGCGTGACGGCAGCGACTTCAGGAACCAGATGTGAGCGACGGGGCTTGCCAGCTCGATGTGGCCCATGCGCTCGCGGCGCACGGCGGCCTTGGTGACCTCGACGCCGCACTTCTCGCAGATGATGCCGCGATGCTTCATCCGCTTGTACTTGCCGCACAGGCACTCGTAGTCCTTCACCGGGCCGAAGATCTTGGCGCAGAACAGGCCGTCACGCTCCGGCTTGAAGGTACGATAGTTGATGGTCTCGGGCTTCTTGACCTCGCCGAAGGACCAGCTGCGAATCATGTCCGGCGACGCCAGCGTGATCTTGATCGCGTCGAACTCGTCGGACTGAGACTGCGATTTGAGGACTTTCACCAAATCTTTCATGGGTCGGCTCCGTTGCGGAGTTGTCATGGGCGGGGGCGCGCACGCCCCCGCGGACCGTCATTACTGCGAAGCGCCGTAGCGGCAGCCTCAGCTCTCCAGTTCGATATCGATACCCAGCGAGCGGATTTCCTTCACCAGCACGTTGAAGGATTCCGGCATGCCCGCCTGCATGGTGTGGTCGCCATCCACGATGCTCTTGTACATCTTGGTGCGGCCCTCCACGTCGTCGGACTTGACGGTGAGCATCTCCTGAAGGGTGTAGGCTGCGCCGTAGGCTTCCAGGGCCCAGACCTCCATTTCCCCGAAGCGCTGACCACCGAACTGCGCCTTGCCGCCCAGCGGCTGCTGGGTGACCAGGGAGTAGGAACCGGTGGAACGCGCGTGCATCTTGTCATCCACCAGGTGGTTGAGCTTCAGCATGTACATGTAACCCACGGTGACCGGACGGTCGAAGGCATCGCCGGTACGCCCGTCGTAGAGGGTCATCTGGCCGGAGTCCGGCAGGTCGGCGAGGCGCAACAGGTGCTTGATCTCACCCTCGCGGGCGCCGTCGAACACCGGCGTGGCCATCGGCACGCCCGCCTTGAGGTTCTTCGCCAGGGCGATGACCTCATCGTCGGACAGCGAGTCCAGGTCCTCGACCCGGGTGCCACTGGTGGAATTGTAGACCTCCGCCAGGAACTCACGGATCTGGGCGATCTGCTGCTCACGGGCATCGCGCAGCATGTGCTCGATCTTGACCCCGAGGCCGCGGGCGGCCATGCCGAGGTGAGTCTCGAGGATCTGCCCGACGTTCATCCGCGACGGTACGCCCAGCGGATTGAGGACCACGTCGATCGGCTCGCCGTTGTCGTCGAACGGCATGTCTTCGATCGGCATGATCGCCGAGATGACACCCTTGTTACCGTGACGGCCGGCCATCTTGTCGCCCGGCTGCAGGCGGCGCTTGATCGCCAGGTAGACCTTGACGATCTTGAGCACGCCCGGCGCCAGGTCGTCGCCCTGGGTCAGCTTGCGCTTCTTGTCTTCGAAGCGCTCGTCCATCTCCTTGCGACGATTCTCCAGCTGCTCGTCGGCCTGGGCCAGCAGCTCGTTGAGGGCTTCGTCCTGCATCCGCAGCTTGAACCACTGCTGACGCGGCAGCTCCTCGAGATACTCGTCGGTGAGCACATCGCCCTTCTTGAGCTTGGGCCCGCCGTTGACGGCCTGGCCGGAAAGCGTACGCTGCAGGCGCTCGAAGGTGGCATCCTCGGCGATGCGGTAGGTCTCCTGGAGATCCTTGCGCACTTCGTCGAGCTGCATCTGCTCGATGGACAGCGCCCGGGAGTCCTTCTCCACGCCGTCACGGGTGAACACCTGGACGTCGATGACGGTACCCTTCATGCCGGTCGGGGCACGCAGCGAGGTGTCCTTCACGTCGGAGGCCTTCTCCCCGAAGATCGCGCGCAGCAGCTTCTCCTCAGGGGTCAGCTGGGTCTCACCCTTGGGCGTGACCTTGCCCACCAGGATGTCGCCCGGCCCGACCTCGGCGCCGATGTAGACCACGCCGGCCTCATCCAGCTTGGCCAGCGCTGACTCGCCGACGTTGGGAATGTCCGAGGTGATCTCTTCCGCACCCAGCTTGGTGTCGCGGGAGACACAGGTCAGTTCCTGGATGTGGATGGTAGTGAAGCGGTCTTCCTGGACGGCCCGCTCGGAGAGCAGGATGGAGTCCTCGAAGTTGTAGCCGTTCCACGGCATGAAGGCGATGCGCATGTTCTGGCCCAGCGCCAGGTCACCCATGTCGACGGACGGACCGTCGGCCAGGATGTCGCCGCGCGCCACGCTGTCGCCGGGGCGAACGATCGGGCGCTGGTTCTGGCAGGTGTTCTGGTTGGAACGCAGGTACTTGGTCAGGTTGTAGATATCGACGCCGGCTTCGCCGCCGATGATCTCGTCTTCATTGACCCGCACCACGATGCGCTTGGCATCGACCGAATCGATCGTGCCGCCACGACGCGCCACGGCGCAGACGCCTGAGTCGCGGGCCACGAAGCGCTCCATGCCGGTACCCACCAGCGGCTTCTCGGCGCGCAGGGTCGGCACGGCCTGACGCTGCATGTTCGCCCCCATCAGGGCGCGGTTGGCGTCATCGTGCTCCAGGAACGGGATCAGCGCCGCCGCCACCGACACCACCTGGCGCGGCGAGACGTCCATCAGGGTGACCTGCTCGGGGCGCATGAAGGTGGTCTCGCCGCGGTGGCGGACCTGCACCAGATCATCGACCAGCTTGCCGCCCTCGTCCACGGTGGCCGAGGCCTGGGCGATGACGAAGTCGCCCTCCTCGATCGCGGAGAGGTGCACCACGTCGTCGGTCACCTGGCTGTCTACCACCTTGCGGTACGGAGTCTCGAGGAAACCGTAGCTGTTGGTATGACTGTAGGTGGCCAGCGAGTTGATCAGGCCGATGTTCGGGCCTTCCGGGGTCTCGATCGGGCACAGACGACCGTAGTGGGTGGCGTGAACGTCGCGCACCTCAAAGCCGGCGCGCTCGCGGGTCAGGCCACCCGGGCCGAGGGCGGAGACACGACGCTTGTGCGTCACCTCGGACAGCGGGTTGTTCTGGTCCATGAACTGCGACAGCTGCGAGGAGCCGAAGAACTCCTTCACCGCCGCAGCCACCGGCTTGGCATTGATCAGGTCCTGGGGCATCAGGCCTTCGCTCTCGGCCATCGAGAGACGTTCCTTGACCGCACGCTCGACGCGCACCAGGCCCACGCGGAACTGGTTCTCGGCCATCTCGCCGACGCAGCGGATACGGCGGTTGCCCAGGTGGTCGATGTCATCGACATCGCCAAAGCCGTTACGGATGTTAATCAGCTCGCCGAGCACGTCGAGGATATCGCGCTGGTCGAGCACGCCGGCCCCGGTGTCGCTGTCGCGACGCAGCCGACGGTTGAACTTCATGCGACCGACGCCAGACAGGTCGTAGCGATCTTCGGTGAAGAACAGATTGTTGAACAGCGTCTCGGCAGCCTCCTTGGTGGGCGGCTCGCCGGGGCGCATCATGCGATAGATTTCCACCAGCGCCTCGAGCTGGGAACCGGTGGTGTCCAGCTTGAGGGTGTCGGAAATGAAGGGCCCGCAGTCGAGATCGTTGGTGTAGAGCGTCTCGAGACGGGTCAGGCCAGCCTGGCCCAGGGACTCCAGCAGTTCCGGGGTGATGGCGGCGTTGCAGGCGCAGATCAGCTCGCCGGTGTTCGGATCGACCTGATCCTTGGCCAGGGTCTTGCCGAACAGATAGTCCATCGGCACCTCGAGACGCTCGAGGCCGGTCTTCTCCAGCTGGCGGATATGCTTCTGAGTGATCCGACGGCCTTCCTCGACGATGACGTTACCTTCGCCATCCTTGATGTCGAAGGTCGCGGTCTCGCCGCGCAGGCGCGACGGCACCAGCTCCACGGAGAAACCACTCTTCTCGATGTGGAAGGTGCTGGTCTCGAAGAATTCGTCGAGGATCTCCTCGGCGCTCATGCCCAGCGCGCGCAGCAGTACGGACGCCGGCAGCTTGCGGCGACGGTCGATGCGCACGAAGACGTTGTCCTTCGGATCGAACTCGAAGTCCAGCCAGGAGCCGCGGTAGGGAATCACCCGGGCGGAGTACAGGAGCTTGCCTGAGGAGTGGCTCTTGCCCTTGTCGTGATCGAAGAACACGCCCGGAGAGCGGTGCAGCTGGGACACGATGACACGCTCGGTACCGTTCACCACGAAAGTACCGTTCTCGGTCATCAGGGGGATCTCCCCCATGTAGACTTCCTGCTCCTTGATGTCCTTGATCGCCTTGTTCGACGAATCCTTGTCGTAGATGATCAGGCGGACCTTGACGCGCAGGGGGGCCGAGTAGGTGACGCCACGCAGCTGGCACTCCTTGACGTCGAAGGCCGGAGTGCCGAAACGGTAGCTGACGTATTCCAGGGCCGCATTGCCGGAGAAGCTTTCGATCGGAAACACCGAGCGAAAGGCGGCATGCAGGCCAACGTCGAGGCGTTCTTCGGGTGAGCGATCCTGCTGGAGAAAGTCGTAGTAGGAATCAAGCTGGATGGCCAGCAGGTAAGGCACATCCATCACTTGGGGCAGTTTGCCGAAATCCTTGCGGATGCGTTTTTTCTCAGTGTATGAGTAAGCCATCTGTATTCCCCAGCTTGTTCACCATGGGTGACCGATGCGTGTCGGCGCCACCCGACGGACGCGGCTCCGTCAGGCGCTGACGGCAAGCCTCCACTGGAGGCTCGCCGTCGGAATTCGGCTAGCGGAGGCCCGTAGGGCGAACCGCCTAGCGACAACAGAAAAAGGCCGGCAGCGGGTGTCCCGCCACCAGCCGTGGAAGCTTACGCTGCGCGTAAAGCCGTGGGCACAAGGATTACTTGAGCTCCACGCTCGCGCCGGCTTCTTCCAGCTTGGTCTTGGCTGCTTCGGCGTCTTCCTTGGACAAACCTTCCTTCAGGGTAGCCGGAGCACCGTCGACGGCGCCTTTGGCTTCCTTCAGGCCCAGACCGGTGATCTCGCGGACGGCCTTGATGACGTTGACCTTCTTGTCGCCAGCGCTGGTCAGCACCAGGTCGAACTCGGTCTGCTCTTCGGCGGCAGCGGCTTCGCCGCCACCCGGGCCAGCCACGACAGCGGCGGCAGCGGTGACGCCGAACTTCTCTTCCATCGCCTCGATCAGCTCGGCGACTTCCATCACGGACATGTCGGCGACGGCGTTGATGATGTCTTCTTTGGTCAGTGCCATTTTCACGTTCCTAACTTTGCGGGAGCCTCGGCGGACCGACGGCTCGGTGATTCAATATTCGATTCGCGCGAGGAGGTCGAGTTCGCCGTTCAGGCGGCCTCGCCTTCCTTCTGGTCACGCAGCGCGGCGAGGGTACGAACCAGCTTGCCGGCGGAAGCCTCCTTCATGACGGACATCAGCTTGGCGATGGCCTCGTCATAGGTCGGCAGGCTTGCCAGGCGGTCGAGATCGCTCGCCGGGATGAACTCGCCTTCGTATGCCAGCGCCTTGACTTCGAAGTCCTTCTCGTCCTTGCCGAACTCCTTGAACAGGCGGGCGGCAGCGCCCGGATGCTCGGTGGAGAAGGCCAGGAGGGTCGGACCCACGAAAGACTCGTTCAGACACTCCCACTGAGTGCCTTCCAGGGCGCGGCGTGCCAGGGTGTTGCGGACAACACGGATCTGCACGCCATTCTCGCGAGCCTGCTTGCGCAGGTCGGTCATCTTGCTGACCGAAACGCCACGAGAATCGGCAACGACGACGGAGAGAGCATCCTTGGCCGCTTCACTGACCTCGGCAACAATGGCCTTCTTGCCTTCGAGTGCTAGTGGCACGGTGATCACTCCTTCGTGCCGGAATCTCCGCAGAGGATTCCGGTGGTTACCATCTCCCTCGGTCGCCCCTAGAGGCGCTACCGAGGGTCCTGGGTGATGGTGCTCACCAGAAATCTGGCGGCCACACCATCTGCGCAGGCGGCCCCGAGGGACGATTAAGCCGCCTCTACGAGCGAGGCGGCGCCTGCGGTCTTTGACGGTGCCCCGCCGGCTCCATAGAAACCGTGCACGGGGACCGCAAAGTATCTTGCTCTGGTCAACCGCGGCGTTACACGAACGCAGCGTGGTCGACGGTCAGCCCCGGCCCCATGGTGGTGGACAGGGAAATCTTCTTGAAGTACACGCCTTTGGCAGCGCTCGGCTTGAGCCTCTTCAGGTCGGCGATCAGCGCTTCGAGGTTACCGCGGATGGCGGTAGCATCGAAATCGACCTTGCCCAGGGTGGCGTGGATGATGCCGTTCTTGTCGGTACGGAAGCGCACCTGACCGGCCTTGGCGTTCTTGACGGCAGTGGCCACGTCCGGGGTCACGGTGCCGACCTTGGGGTTCGGCATCAGGCCACGCGGACCGAGGATCTGACCCAGCTGGCCAACGACGCGCATGGCGTCCGGCGAAGCGATGACCACGTCGAAGTCGAGCTGACCTTTCTTGACCTGCTCGGCCAGGTCATCCATGCCGACGATGTCGGCGCCGGCTTCCTTGGCGGCTTCTTCGTTGGCACCCTGGGTGAAGACGGCGACACGCACGTCCTTACCGGTGCCGTTGGGCATGACGGTGGCGCCACGCACGACCTGGTCGGACTTGCGCGGATCAACGCCCAGATTGACGGCCACGTCGACGGACTCATTGAACTTGACGGTGGACAGCTCGGAGAGCAGGGCCACGGCCTCCTCGAGGGAATAGGCCTTGTTCGGGTCGACCTTCTCGCGAATCTGCTGAGCGCGCTTGGTGAGCTTAGCCATGATCAGAGGCCCTCCACGTTGAGGCCCATGCTGCGGGCACTACCGGCAATGGTACGCACCGCGGCGTCGAGATCGGCAGCCGTCAGATCCGGCTCCTTGGTCTTGGCGATCTCTTCGAGCTGCTCGCGGGTCACGGTACCGACCTTGTTCTTGTTCGGCTCACCGGAGCCGGACTTGATACCAGCGGCCTTCTTCAGCAGGACGGCGGCAGGCGGCGTCTTGGTGACGAAGGTGAAGCTGCGGTCGGAGTAGACGGTGATGACAACGGGAGTCGGCAGACCCGGCTCGATGTCCTGCGTCTCGGCGTTGAACGCCTTGCAGAACTCCATGATGTTGACGCCGTGCTGACCCAGCGCGGGACCCACGGGGGGACTCGGATTGGCCTTACCGGCTGCAACCTGCAGCTTGATGTAAGCCTGTACTTTCTTGGCCATGATTTACTCCAGATGGGTGATAGCGCCTTGCGGCTCCCCGGTTGAGGCGGTCGCCTCGGCGGCCGCCATGAAAATCGTCGATCGAGAAGCCTTATTCCTTCTCGACCTGGGCAAATTCCAGCTCGACCGGCGTGGAGCGACCGAAGATCAGCACACTGACCTGCAGACGACTCTTGTCGTAGTTGACTTCCTCGACCACGCCATTGAAATCGGCGAAGGGCCCATCGATGACACGCACGGACTGGCCCGGCTCGAACAGCGTCTTGGGCCTCGGCTTCTCGGTACCGTCCTTGACCCGGCTGAGAATGGCATCGGCTTCACGCTGGGTGATCGGCGCCGGCTTCTCCTTGGTACCGCCAATGAAACCCATCACGCGCGGGGTCTCGTTCACCAGATGCCAGGTCGCGTCGTCCATCTCCATCTCGACCAGCACATAGCCGGGATAGAACTTGCGCTCGCTCTTGCGGCGCTTGCCGTCACGCATCTCGACGACTTCTTCGGTCGGCACCAGGATCTCGCCGAACCGATCCTCCATGCCATACATCTTCACGCGCTCCGTGAGAGAGCGCATGACATGCTTCTCGAAGCCGGAATAGGCGTGAACGACGTACCAACGCTTGGACATGATGACTCCTAACCAATGACGCCGGACATCGCCCAGCCAAGAAGCGTATCGATAAGCCACAGCATCAGCCCCACCACCATCACGGCCACCAGCACGATGGCGGTGGTCTGAACGGTTTCGGGGCGAGTCGGCCACACCACGCGCTGAATCTCTTTCTTCGCGCTGCGGGCCAGCTCCAGCAGATCGCGCCCTTTGCCGGTGGTCAGCGCCACCAGCGCCGCCACCACACTGAGAGCGACGACGCCAAGCACACGATAAAGCAGCGCCTGGTCGGCAAAATAGGTATTACCGACCACGGCAAGAACCAGCAGAATGACGACAACCGCCCACTTGAGCCCGTCGTGGCGCGACTCCTGCACCTCGGCGTTATGTTTCATGAAAACGAGACTCCTCAAGGCGCGGCAATCGAAACATGAAAAACACAAGAAATCTCACCAGCCTGGGGAAGACTGGCAGGCCAGGAGGGAATCGAACCCCCAACCTGCGGTTTTGGAGACCGCTGCTCTGCCAATTGAGCTACTGGCCTGTTGCTTCCGCGACCTTCCTTTGCGAAAGGCCTCAGCGACAGCGGGCGCCATCATAGCGGATGTCGCTTTGCCTGGCAACCCCTTCTCCGGCCGCATGCTCGCACCGGGAAGAAAAAGAAAAGGCGAGCCTTAGCTCGCCTTTCCAATGTGGAGCTCATGGACGGATTTGAACCGTCGACCTCACCCTTACCAAGGGTGTGCTCTACCCCTGAGCTACATGAGCAAAACTGCTAAGCTGGAGCGGGCAGCGGGGATCGAACCCGCATCATCAGCTTGGAAGGCTGAGGTTCTACCATTGAACTATGCCCGCCTACCCACTCTTGCTACCACCACTCACCTCAGCGAGTGCGGCGAAACCTGGTGGAGGGGGAAGGATTCGAACCTTCGAAGCTTTCGCGGCAGATTTACAGTCTGCTCCCTTTGGCCACTCGGGAACCCCTCCAACTGGCGATGCATTATACCGCCTCAGTTCTCGGTGTCAAGTGATTGTTTTTTCAATCATCCTGACGAGACAATCGCACCGCGGCGACCCTGCCTCTCCGGAACGCGGCGCATTGTGTCAAAGCAGGGAGGAGAATGCAAGCCCCGCACGAATCTTTTCCAGCGACACCGGTCGCGGCACCCTCGGAGCCCCTGACATGCGCCCCGCTCGCTCCGCGGCCGTCAGCGGAAAATATGCCTCCAGCCCCCCATAGACCATGTCCGGCCATACGGCATGCGGGATCTGAATGCCACGCGATACGACCCTGGCATCGCCACCGGTCAGCAGCAACGGCAGCGCCACGCCCTCCCGATCGCACACTTCACTGTAGATGCGGTTCACGGCACTCACTGCCGCCATGTAGATACCATGATTGACGGCTTCGACCGTCCGCGTGCCGGGAGCCAGCAGCTCGTCGGCCTCGCTATCGGGGTCGATCGCCACGTTGCGGGTACCGAGCTTGAGACTTTCCTTCATCAGTCGCAGTCCTGGCAGGATATAGCCCCCCAGGTGCCGACCTCCCGGCAGCACGAAGTCCACGGTGATGGCGCTGCCACAGTCGACGCTGCAACAGCCCCCGGCCAACTGATACCCGGCCAACACCCCCAACCAGCGATCCACTCCCAGCCTTCCGGGCTCCTCGTAACCATTACTGACGCCCAGCGCCTCGGGCTCCGAACGCGCCACGTGGACGTTGCGAACCTGTCGATGCAACAGGTCGACGGTGCGCGCCAGTACTGCCCTGCGCGCCACGCTGGAAATTCTTACCGCCTCGACGACATCGAGATCCGGGATATCGGCCCCAGGGCGCCACTCCTCGCGCGTCCAGACGGCCCCTCGGGAGCGAATCTCGCTACTTGCCGCATCCTTCAGCCGCCACTTCGACAAGGTATTGCCGATGTCCAGATCCAGGATCATTACCGCCCCCGCACACTGATCTCACCCCCGGCGAGACACATGCGCCCGGCATCGCCCATCACCCAGAGGTTGCCGGCATCGTCCACCTCTTCCGCCACGGCCGCCTCACGACGCTCGCCGCGAACGATATCCACCTCTCGCCCGGCAAAGGCATGGCGCGCGTTCCAGTCGTCCTTCCAGGCGCCGAAACCGCGATGCTCGAACTCAGCCAGCAGCGGCATCAACGCCTCCAGCAGCTCCACCGCCAACTGGTTGCGCGACAGACCGGGAGCTTGATCGCGCACCGCCGCCACCGGCTGCTCGATTTCCGCACGGAAGGCCTCGGGTAGATCGACGTTGATGCCCATACCGACCACCAGCTCGCAGGGGCCAGCGGCATCACCGCTGAGTTCGACGAGAATGCCGGCTAGCTTGCCCAACTGGCCGCTCTCGGCCTCCAGCAACACGTCATTCGGCCACTTGAGCCTCGGAGACACCCCATGCCGTTCCAGCACCTGCGCGAGGGCCACCCCCACCGCCAGGCTGAGCCCCTCCAAAGCCGCCACTCCCGACTCGACTCGCCAACCCACCGAGAGCATCAGCGTACGCCCCCAGGGCGTCACCCAAGCACGCCCACGACGCCCTTTTCCGGCACTCTGCTGCTCTACCAGACAGACCTCACCATGCCCCGCGCCTTGCTCGAAGCGCTCGCGCAGGAACTGATTGCTCGAGGGCAGAGTTTCCTCGACGAACAATCGGCTGACATGTCGACGCGCCTCCCGGGACAATCCGGCAACGATCGTCGCACCATCGAGCAGCTCCAGGGGCTCGGCCAACCGGTATCCCTGCCCCTTGACCGCCTCCATGGGAATCCCTAATGCCTCCAGCTTACGCAGCTGTTTCCAGACGGCGGCACGGGATACACCCAGCCGCTCCCCCAGCTGCTCGCCGGAATGGAACTCGCCATCACTCAACAGGCGAATCAGGTCACCAATGGTCATGCACACGCCCCTGACGGGAAAAGCCTCATTCTAGCGGAACTGTCTCGGCGCCGGAAATCCGCAAGCTCATCATCGTTAGGCATGCGGCCAACGAGCAGCAACTTCCTGCCCCCATGAAAAAGGCCGGGCGTATGCCCGGCCTTTTTCATGGGTAGTTGATTCGCCAGCCGAATCAGTATTCGGCTTCTGCCTCGTCAGCGGCCTGCTCGACGTTTTCCCCCATTTCCTCGACGGCCTCACCCGCCTGATCCATGGACTCGTCGATGCTCTCGCCAGCCTCATCCATCGCCTGGTCGACGTTCTCTCCCGCCTGTTCTGCCGGCCCCTCTTCTTCACAGGCCGCCAGCCCCATGGCCATCATGCCGAGGAACGTTGCCAGGGCGAGTTTACGCTGAATACCTTGTGCCATGTTTTTACCTCCTCCTGAGATACTCTGCTTTCCAAGCGTGTTCTCACAGGCTAACCCTAGTTCGCCTTTCAGGCCAACGGCCCGTCTCCGATATCGAGATCCACTTGTCGCCACGAGCCGACAGCCCCCACTCCTCTTGACCAGGCGCGCCGCGCTTGTCGAGTCAAGGCACCGGGCAATGATCGAGAACGCGCCACCGCTCACCGTACGAACGCATGAAAGCCTGCGTCAAGCCAGCCCCGGTGACCGACAGTGCGCTTGAGCCGGTCGACTTCCGCGGTTCTCCACGGGCAACTCCCCTGCCGGCTATGCCGCCTGTCATCCGGGCATGAAAAGCCCCGAACCTTTCGGCTCGGGGTTTTCTCGGTATCGATGCTTGACGATGATCGGGCCGGCCCTCCGACGACCGGCGACCCGGAGGGCGGCTCCCGTGACTCTCCAGGGGAACTCCCCGGTCAGGCGCGCCACCTACCGTAATGCCCATCGCTCAGACATGAAAAAACCCCGAACCTTTCGGTCCGGGGTTTTCTCGGTATAGATGCCTGACGATGACCTACTCTCGCATGGGAACTCCCACACTACCATCGGCGCTGAGCGGTTTCACTGCTGAGTTCGGCAT
>NZ_JBIEKH010000163.1:0-501 GCF_043496985.1 Halomonas sp. B23F22_20 | reverse complement strand
CACCAGCCGCTCCCGCGCTGCTGGCAGATACTCCCCCTCGATCAAGGTGCGAGCAGGTGAGTGCCGTGGGTCAGCAACCGACCAGGAGCCATTGTCATGTCCCGCCGCGGCCGATACCGCGCCACAGCTGGCCGTCCACGGAACCACACCGTAATGCCCCGCTGTCAGGTAGTTGCTGCCTTTGCCACGGCGAAGCCCCGGGCGAGGGTCTGCAACGGCATAGGCACCTTGCCCCGTGGTACTCCCCGAGATGATTGTGCCGGTCGCCTGGTCATAAGGCGTGACCACATACTTGCCGGCGAACGCTTTGGCGCTTCGAGGATCGGCCACACTGAATGCCCCTTGCCCAGGCGATTGCTGGCCGGTGACGGCGCCGGTGGATTCGTCCCAACGGCGCACGCCGTAAGCCTGGCCATCCTTCCACCTCGCCGACTGGTTGAACCGCGGGTCGACTGGAAACTTGCCGTTTCCGGGATGGCTTTCCGGCACGATCAGGTAATC
>NZ_JBIEKH010000162.1:0-502 GCF_043496985.1 Halomonas sp. B23F22_20 | reverse complement strand
CCTGTATCGCGTCGCTTTCCTTCATCTTCCGACTTCCCTCCCAGGCTTCGACCCAGACACAACGCTTCTCGGGGTACACCTCGCAATTCCCGTTCTGCATGACGCCTCCACAGGGGCCGTTGCGCATGGTCTTGGGGCAGTTCATGGAACAGGACATGCCGGTAGAGCTGAGGATGCACTGACCACACATCTGGCAGTCGAACAGCAAGCCCTTGCCGAGCTTCTCCAGCTTGCCCATTGGCCTTTCGGCACGCTGGTAGCCCACCGACTTCCACAGCGGATGCAGCTTGACGATCACCGGTTCGAAGGCTCGATAGGTGAGCTCAAACAATCTCGCGTGGCGTGCGGCCCATAGACGAACGGAATACACAAGCTTCTCCTGCCACGGCAACGCCGCCGTGGAGCCAATCGTTGCTTCCTGGGTGCGTGAGACGTCTCTCCGGCATCGCTCGCCACCGATCGGCCAAGGCCGGGGTGGCTTCCGCGAGGAGGTGCCGTATGC
>NZ_JBIEKH010000161.1:0-504 GCF_043496985.1 Halomonas sp. B23F22_20 | reverse complement strand
AGGAGCAGTTCGCAATCATGAAGAGCTTCCGGCTCTTCAATGTCGCCCAATGTGATGGCTTGCCCGAGCAGGTTTCGGGCATGGCGGGAGAGACCGACTCCGAGTTTGAGCCTTCGGAAGAGGCCGATCGAATCTTGATCGCCAGTGGGGCTCAGATCGATCACGTCGAAGGTGATCGAGCGTTCTATAACCCGGTGGCCGATCGTATCCAGTTGCCGCTGCCATCACAGTTCGATGAAGCGATCGGGTATTACGGCACAGCGCTGCATGAGCTCGTTCATTGGACGGGGCATCGTGACAGGCTGGATCGTGATGGTATCGCTCGCTGGAAGGGGCCAAAATCCCCTGAGTACGCTGCTGAGGAGCTCGTTGGCGAGCTCGGAGCGGCATTTCTCTGTGCTCACTCAGGGATTCCCGGAGAGCTCCGACATGAAGGCTATATCGAGCATTGGTTGTCAGCCCTGAAAGGCGACAAGAAGTGCCTTTTTCGGGCATCGAGTGCTG
>NZ_JBIEKH010000160.1:0-504 GCF_043496985.1 Halomonas sp. B23F22_20 | reverse complement strand
ATATGGATTCTACAAAACGGACTTTAGAATCGATTTATGACAAGTTTTTAAATGGAGATAAATTCGTTAACCAAGAAATTGCTAGTAGTTTAGAGATGTTAACTAGCAATCTCTCACCTGTTGTCTCAGAAGATTCAGATGACTTACCTACTGCTCTAAGCGAAATCTTAGAAAATATTCAGATTATGTATGATTCAATCGGGTACCAAGATATGGATAACAACTTTGAGAGGTTGAAAGAGTTTTTAAGTGATTTACAAGAAGATGAAGATGAAGATGAAGATGAAGATGAAGATGAGGTTGCGGAAATAGATTCAAGTGAGTTCCCTAAAGGTTAACCAATAATAAATTTATTTTGAAGGAGGGGTTCAATGATTTTCGAAAGAGACATGGTAATTTACAAAGCTAGTGATCCTATAAATTTCGATTTACTGAAGCAAACATCCCCTCCTCGTTTTGAAATACTGGAAATTAATGAACTTGATGAAACGCACGCAGAAATCA
>NZ_JBIEKH010000033.1:0-34337 GCF_043496985.1 Halomonas sp. B23F22_20 | reverse complement strand
CGGAGAGCGCGCATTCCATCAAGGCCAGGCACCGGGTGTGCCGTTCATAGGCCGGATATAAGCGTGCAGTCCTCACCTGATGCGTCGTCGCTTCTGGCTTGCACAACGGGACGGGTCCATATAAGCGGCAGATAGTGTGGTTGACAGCGGTGCTGGTGAGATGATGTGCGCAATACCCACCATGAATGCGCAGGGGCTTGGCGAATAGCCTCGGTCTCATCTGCTCTCCATGCCATCTTCCGCGATACCTGCTATCCGGCTATCAGCAGGGTATGCTTTTCCCGAGTGCCAAGGCTGTGTATCCAACCGCGGCGGGGGAGCGAGCGTGGTAAAGCTCATTGGGTGGAGAATGATCGTGATGGGGTTTCAGTATGCCCTCGGCAGCGAGAGTATGGGATGGTCGCCTTCGGTGGTGGCTCCTCAAGCTGACGTGGAGAATGGCAAGCGCAAGCGTCAAGCTCTGCCGGGGAGGCATGGCAGTGGTCGCCTTGTTGCGTCTTGGAAGCAGGTCGGCATCGCGCTTCTACCTCGGCCGCAACCAGATTTCGCTGATTCCATCCCTTATGTTGCGATGATTCGAGCCTCCTTGAGCCCTTGCCTATGAGAGGGATGCGACGCTGGGCATGCGGTGCGTTGCTCCTGGCAGTGCTGAGCGTTGCTGGCCCCTGCTTTGGGGCGGTGTCGACCTTGGTGATTGTCCCCGGCGAGCCGGGGCAGCGGCTGGACCGGCGGTTGCTAGCCGAACTGGGGGATCGGCTGGAAGCCGAGCAGGGCCCCGGGGCCCTGCAGGTCGTGTATCTGCGCGGTGGCGCAGTATCGACTGAGTCGCTATATGAGACACTGCTTCGACGCGATCTCCTGGAGGGGGCCAGGGTCATCCTGCTCCACGATGCCGCGGTGGCGGCTTACCGGAGGCTCGTCGCGACCCGGCAGGGAGTCGCGGCGGAGCACTTGGTCGCCTATGGCGTGTTTTCCCCGATCTATCGTCAGTGGCTGCGCCAGCAAGGGGCGGGACACCTCGATTTGTTGCCGGTATTGCTGCGTCATCTGGCCTGGGTGCGTCATGCCAGCGGTGCCCCCAGGCTGGTGGGATGGGTCACGCTGAATTCTCCCCTGCGCGCCCTGGAGAGCATCCTGACGGAAGGAGAGGGGCGCGTGGATGCCCTGGGCATCCTGGGACAAGACCTGCCTGGTGCGAGTGACAACGCCGCCCATGTCTTGCTGGCCTTGCCTGACCTGGCGCAGCGTCGGCAGGCGTTATCGCTGCTGCGGGAAGCTGGTAGCGTCTGGTGTCTGATGTCTGAATGGTTGAAGGACGGTTGTATTGGCGGCGTGCAGCCGGATGCCGTGAAAGCGGCCGAACGCTTGCTGACACTGCTGGAAAGTAGCGGTGAGGCGACGGCGCCAGCCGGACCACGGATGCGCTATGCCGCTCGCCAGCATGTGACGGAGTCGCTGCGCGACGATGTGCAGTATGTCGAGGTGTCAGCCGGCGTGGCGAATCGTCTTCGGTGGGACGATCGACTGATTCTCGGTGCCTTGGGGCTGACCGTCATCGCCGTGATGGCGATGCTGGTGGCGATGATGTGGGAGCGTCGCCGTCGCCGGCGGCGTCTGCGTTTCGACATCGACGAGCTGACCGGCCTGCCAGGCCGCCCGCGACTTGAACGTCGCCTGCAGGACTATCTCGAGAGCCGGCATCGCTTTCAACTGTTCTGGATCGGCTTCGATCGTCTGGACGGCCTGCGAGACTCATTGGGTGCCGCCGGCAGCGAGGAGGCGATCCAGCGCATTGTCAAACGACTGCGCCGTGTCACCCGTGGAGTAGGTTATGTCGCCCATATCGAAGGCGACGTCTTTGCCGTCATGAGCGTTCTACCGGTGGCAGAGGATGGCCGTTCTCCGGTCGGAATGGCGTTGGCTGAGCGGCTTCAGGAGAGCCTGTCGGCTCCGTTTCAGATTGGTCGCGCCGACCGGATGCTGTTGCCTCGGATCGGTGTCGCCTTGTCGGCCGAGCACAAGACGCCGTTCGCGCTATTGGAAGAGGCGCAGGGAGCCGCACGACAGGTGTTGCGGAGTGGGGAGCGGCGCCCCCGTATGCTGATGGTCGAATCCGTGGTTTCCAAAGAGCGTTTCCTGGCCCTCACCGATGCCCTGGAGCGATTGCCCCCGGAGCGACTCGCGGAACAGTTGCGGCTGAGCGTCGAGCCACGCTTTCTGCTGGCGGATCGTCGTCGCTGTGGCGGTGAGCTCATCATACGCTGGCGGCATCCCCATTGGGGGGAGGTGCCTCAGGAAGAGCTGGTCAGGCTGGCCGAGACGGCGGGCAGTCGCGCCTTGCTGGATCGCACGGTGTGTCGATTGGCTGTCGAGGGCCTGGCGAGTCTGGCGCTTGCCGTGCGAGATGGCGAAGGTGTCTATTCCATTCCTACGCGATGGGCGCTTCCGGTTGGCATCGGGCAAGTCATGGATACGTCGTTCGTCGACGAACTGGCGAATCGATGCGAGGAGCTGGCGTTGGCGCCCTCATGCTTCGAGCTGCAAGTGCGGGGCGAGGAACTGGGCGAGCCTTGGCCGCTGCAGACGGCGCTGCGCCACTGCCGTGACCGAGGATTCGGGGTGGCCCTCAAGGGGTTTGCGCACTCTTCCCATGCGCTGGATGCCATCTTTCGCCAACCGCTGTCACGGCTGGTGCTGGAAGCCGAGCTGATGACGGGCATCCCGCGTGACCGGTCGGCCATCCTGCTGCTCAAGAGCCTGAGAGACATGGCCAAGTTGGGTGGACATCACATCACCGTGACCGGTGTGGCGACATCGGATCAATTGGTGGCGATCCGGGGAATGGATTTCGCTTCGGCCCAGGGGCGGCTCTTCGGTGCCGGCCAGCCGCTCGAGGTGCTGGCGGCAGGTTCGACTGCCGGTGAGGCGGAGACAACGTCGCCTGTCAGTGGCATGAGAACAACGAATCGAGCATGCATGGTGCGCGAGGAGTGGGGGGAGGATCCAGGCGTCATGGAGCCTGAGAGAGGCGGCGGCTGTAGTTCGGGCGGCGGTGATTGAAAGGGCCCGGCGGATAGCCGGGCCCCGGTGTGTCAGCCCTTTTGCCGAGATGCCTCGGCGTCGTCCTGATACGCGTCAGCGGTGACCAGCTCCAGTTGTTCATAGAAACGGGGGGCTGGTTCGGGTTCAGGCGGTGTCTCGAGGGCCACCGGCATGCCGCCTGGCACCTCGACCACCTCGCGCAGGCGTGCATAGTCGACAGGGTAGTCGAGTCCTTCGATGCTGGCGTCCACGAGATCCAGGGCTTCGGTGACCCGCTGAATGGTGGTGCCCTGTTTCTCGTCCAGGTAGGGGTAGGCCTGGACGAACAGCGTGCCGTCGGACCAGCCGAGCTTGAAGCTTTCGTTGATCAGCCGCACTTGTGTACCGACCGAGATCTGGTCAAACAGGCGCTCCACGTCTTCCGGCAGCATCCGCACGCAGCCATGGGAGACTCGCATGCCGACGCCTTCCGGCTTGTTGGTGCCGTGAATCAGGTAGCCGGGAATGCCGAGGCGCATCTTGCGGGTGCCGAGTGGGTTATCGGGGCCGGCAGGCACCACGCTGGGCAGCGGGTCGCCGGCCTCGGCATGCTCGCGGCGTATGGAGGCCGGCGGGTACCAGGCCGGGTCCTTGACCATCTGGGTGATGGTGGTGTTGCCCAGCGGGGTTTCCCAGTCCTGGCGTCCGACGCCGAGGGGGTAGGTCTGGACGATGCGCTGCTCATCCTGCTCGGCGGGAGGATAATAATAGAGACGCATTTCGGCCACGTTGATCACGATGCCGGTGCGCGGCGCGTCCGGGAGGATGAACTGGCCGGGAATCGTCACCTCTGTGCCTTCACCGGGATACCAGATGCTGACATCGGGGTTGGCGCGGACCATGGCGCGGTAGCCGATACCGTATTCATGGCCGATGTCGATCAGGGTGTCGTCCTCGTCGGCCACCACCGTAAAGACGTTGCCGACCAGGTCGCCTTCCTCAGGCAACGGATAATAGCCGCGCGGCAGGTCCTCGCTGGCGTGAAGGGGTGTGGCGAGGACGGTGCCCAGCCCGAACATCAGGGTGGCGCGGGCCATTGGCCCACGTAGGAGTGAAGGGGTCATCTTGGTCATCGTCTCGTCTGATGGGTCATGGGTCGCCGCCTGCACGAGGCCGCCGACCGTGGCGTTAGAGTGCCCGAGCTGGCAACGGTTCGCCAGTGGTGCGATATGCAAAGAGTGAGGAGTCAGGGGAGCTTCGCACCCTCTTGTCATGCCGCCGCGGCCTTGCGGTTGAGCGATTCGAGCAGGCTCTCGACGACCTCGAAGCGAGCCTCCTCGCTGGCCATTTCGGCCTCGAAGCGCAGGGTGTCTGCGCCATCCAGCCGATAGCGATTCGGTTCGCGCTGGATCATCTCCACCAGTATCAGCGGATCGACCCGGGTATGGCCGGCAAAGATCACTCTTCCTTTCTCGGGGCCGGCCTCGAGGCGGGCGATGCCCAACCGCTCGGCGCGCTGGCGCAAACGGGTCTGGCGCAGCAGGGTCTTGACCGGTGCCGGCAGCAGGCCGAAGCGATCGATCATCTCTACCTGAAGTTCCTTGAGCTCGGCCTCGGTCTCGGCGCTGGCAATGCGCTTGTACATCACCAGGCGCTGCTGAACGTCGTGCAGGTAGTCGTCGGGGATCAGTGCCGGCAGGTTGAGGCCGATCTCCACGCCCTCGTCGAGCGGTGCCTCGATATTTGGCGTCTTGCCCTCGCGAATTGCCTTCACGGCGCGGTCGAGCATCTGCATGTAGAGACTGTAGCCGAGCGCCTCCATCTGGCCGCTCTGCTCCTCGCCCAGCAGCTCCCCGGCGCCGCGGATCTCCATGTCGTGGCTGGCCAGCGTGAAGCCGGCGCCGAGATCCTCGGCCTGGCCGATGGCTTCCAGCCGCTTGACGGCATCGCGGCTCATGGCTCGTGGCGGCGGAGCCAGCAGGTAAGCGTAGGCCTGGTGGTGGCTGCGGCCGACCCGGCCGCGCAGCTGGTGCAGCTGGGCCAGACCGAACTTGTCGGCCCGTTCGATGACGATGGTGTTGGCACTGGGCACGTCGATGCCGGTCTCGATGATGGTCGAGCACACCAGCACGTTGAAGCGCTTGTGGTAGAAGTCGGACATCACCCGCTCGAGGGAGCGCTCGGGCAACTGGCCATGGGCCACGCCGACCCGTGCCTCGGGCACCAGGCCTCGGACCGTCTCGGCGGCGATTTCGATGGTCTTGACCTCGTTGTGCAGGAAGTAGACCTGGCCGCCCCGCAGGATCTCGCGCAGGATCGCTTCCTTGATCACCGCCTCGTCGCGCTGCTGGACGAAGGTCTTCACTGAAAGCCGCCGGGCCGGTGGAGTGGCGATGATCGAGAGATCGCGGATGCCGCTCATCGCCATGTTGAGGGTGCGAGGAATGGGCGTGGCGGTGAGCGTGAGAATATCCACCTCGGCGCGCAGGCTCTTCAGGCGCTCCTTCTGGGCGACCCCGAAACGATGCTCCTCGTCAATGACCAGCAGGCCCATCTTGGGGAAACGCATCGATTTCGACAGCAGCTTGTGGGTGCCGATGACGATGTCGGCCTGGCCTTCCTCGATGCGCTTCTTGGCGGCGGCTTGGCCCTGCCCGCCGGTGAAGCGCGACACCAGCTCGATGTTCACGGCGGTGTCGGCGAAGCGATCGCGGAAGTTTTCATAGTGCTGGCGGGCGAGCAGGGTGGTGGGGACCAGCACCACCACCTGGCGGCCGGAATGTACTGCCAGGAAGGCGGCGCGCATCGCGACCTCGGTCTTGCCGAAGCCGACGTCGCCACAGACGACTCGGTCCATGGGGCGCGGCGCGGTCATGTCGCCGACCACTGCCTCGATGGCGGCACGCTGGTCGGGTGTCTCCTCGAACGGGAAGCTGCCTGCGAAGCGTGCATATTCGGCGTCTGGTGCGGCGCAGGCGAAGCCCTCCCGAGCCTCGCGGCGGGCGTAGACGTCCAGCAGCTCGGCGGCGGTGTCGCGAATGCGTTCGGCCGCCTTCTTCTTGGCCTTGTCCCACTGTTCGGAGCCCAGCCGGTGCAGCGGGGCCAGCTCGTCGTCGACGCCGGCATAGCGCGAGATCAGGTGCAGGTTGTCCACCGGGACATAGAGCCTGGCGCCGTCGGCATATTCCAGGGCCACGAACTCGGCCGCCTGGCCGCCGGCCTCCAACGCCTCCAGGCCGCGGTAGCGGCCTACGCCGTGGGCCTGGTGGACCACCGGGGCGCCGGGTTTGAGTTCGGCCAGGTGACGGATGGCCAGTTCGCCGTCGTCGGTGGCCTTCTCGCGGCGTCGGCTCTGGCGGACCACCTCCCCGAACAGTTCGGTCTCGCCGATCACTGCCAGGTTAGGGGCTTCCAGCCACAGGCCGGCGTCGATGGTACCTTCGGTGATGGCGGTCCGGCTCGAGTCATCGAGGAAGGCGGCGAAGTCGTCGACATGGGGCAGGGCGATGCCCAGTGGCGCCAGGGTCTCCTCCAGCGCTTCGCGGCGGCCGCGAGACTCGGCCACGAACAGCACGCGGGTGTCGACATGCTCGGCCAGGAAGGCGTCGAGTTCGGCCAGGGGCTGCTTGGCCCTGGCATTGATCGGTAGCGTTGGGGCCGGTCGCGCGGCCGGCGCCACGGCATGCCGATGCTCGGCGTCGTCGGTGAGCTCGATTCTGGGATAGCGCTTGATGGCGCCGAAGGCCTCGGCCACCGGCACGAAGGCGCGATGCGGCGGCAGCAGTGGCCGAGTCGGGTCGACGCCGAGGTTTTCAAAGCGGCTCTCGATGGCCGCCCAGTGGTGCTCGGCGGCCTCGAAGACCCCGGGCAGCAGCGCCACTCGGGTACCCTCGGCCAGGTGGTCGAACAGCGTCGCCGTCTCCTCGAAGAACAGCGGCAGATACTGTTCGAGACCGGGGGAGGGGATGCCCTTGAGGGCGTCAACGTAGAGCGGGCACTGACGCGGGTCGACGTCGAACAGCGTCTCGAACGCTTCGCGGAAGCAGCCGATCGCGCCGCGGGACAGCGAGTACTCGTGGGCCGGCAGCAGCTCCACGCGCTCGACCTTGTCGGCGCTGCGCTGGGTGTCGGGATCGAAGTGGCGCAGGGTGTCGATCTCGTCGTCGAACAGGTCGATGCGAAGCGGGGCGTCGTAACCCATCGGGAAGAGATCGATCAGCGCGCCGCGCAGGGCGTATTCGCCGGGCTCATAGACCGTCTCGACGGCCCGGTAGCCAGCCCGCGACAGCCGGTCGCGGAACCCTTCACGATCCAGCGTCATGCCCACCTCGAGGGTGATCACCCGTCCGGCGATGTAGTCCACCGGGGGCAGGCGCTGCATCAGGGTGTTGATCGGTACCAGCACGATGCCGTGCTCGCCCTCCTGCAGGCGCCTCAGGGTACGCAGGCGAGCCGAGACGATGTCCTGGTGAGGGGAGAAACTGTCGTAGGGCAGAGTTTCCCAGTCGGGAAAGGGCATCACCGGCAGCCGCGAGTAGAAGGCGAGATCGCCTTCCAGGCGCTGAGCGGCGGCGGTATCGGCGGTGATCACCAGCAGCGGGGCGTCCTCGGCCAGATGGGCCAGCGCCAGGGCTGTGGCGCTGCCGGGAGGCGTCTGCCAGTAGAGCGTGTCGCGCAGCCCCTGAGGGCGCGGCGGATCGAGTGGCGAGAAGGTCGGCATGGCGTCGCTTGCGTCGTGTCCAAGGGATAGCAGTGCGCATCATACCAGCCCCACACCGCCCTGTAGTGGCGAACGGCCCTATCGGTGACGGACGGGGACATGAAGCGCGTCTTGTAGTCAAAAGCGGGTTTCTGTAAATCCCCTACAGCGCCTGCGACCATCCCGTGATTGCCCTGGCGGGAAGGGGGCCGGATAATACTGCCGACATCTCAACCCCATAGAGAGGCCCCACGTGAGTCAGCAATCCCTCGATAGCGTCTTCCAGGCATGGCACGACAATCAGGCGATCGCCGAGCAGATGATCCCGCTGATCGGCAGCCTCTATCGCCAAAATAACGTCGTGACCACCCTGTACGGCCGTTCGCTGTTCAATCGCAGCGTGATCCGGATCCTCAAGGACCACCGGTTCGTGCGCAAGATCGAGGGCACCGAGCTGTCCGTCCAGGATACCTTCCCGCTGGTCGAGGCCATGACCCGGCTGAACCTGGGGCCGGCCCACGTCGACGTGGGCAAGCTGGGCGTGGCCTACAAGAAACAGGGGGGCGGCGACGCCGAGGCCTTCCTGCGCAAGGAGCTGGCCGAGATCGTCGACGGCCACTGCGCCGATACCGGTAACGGCGAGCCCAAGGACGTGGTGCTTTACGGCTTCGGTCGCATCGGCCGCATCCTGGCCCGGGTGCTGGTCGAGAAGGCCGGCGGCGGTAACCTGCTGCGCCTGCGTGCCATCGTGGTGCGCGGCCGCGGCGACATCGCCAAGGATCTGGAAAAGCGTGCCAGCCTGCTGCGTCGCGACAGCGTCCACGGGCCCTTCGAAGGCACCATCAGCGTCGATGCCGAAGCACGCACCCTGACCGCCAACGGCAACGTCATCCAGGTGATCTACGCCGATTCGCCGGCCGATGTCGATTACACCGATTACGGCATCCAAAACGCCGTGGTGGTCGACAACACCGGCATCTGGCGTGACGAGGATGGTCTCGGCCAGCACCTGGCCTGCAAGGGCGTGGCCAAGGCGCTGCTGACGGCGCCGGGCAAGGGCGACGTCAAGAACATCGTCTACGGTATCAACCACCAGGACATCAGCGCCGATGATCGCATCATCTCGGCGGCATCCTGTACCACCAACGCCATCGTGCCGACCCTCAAGGCGCTCAACGACGAGTACGGCATCGCCCACGGTCACGTCGAGACGGTGCACTCCTATACCAACGACCAGAACCTGATCGACAACTACCACAAGGGTGACCGCCGCGGGCGTAGCGCTCCGTTGAACATGGTGCTGACCGAAACCGGCGCGGCCAAGGCGGTGGCCAAGGCGTTGCCGGAGCTGGGCGGCAAGTTGACCGGCAACGCCATTCGAGTGCCGACGCCCAATGTCTCCATGGCGATCCTCAACCTGACCCTGGAGCGCGAGACCGACGTGGCGTCGCTCAACGACTACCTGCGCCGCATGTCGATCGACTCCCAGTACCAGAAGCAGATCGACTACGTCGATTCGCCGGAGGTGGTCTCCACCGATTTCGTCGGCAATCGCCACGCCGGCATCGTCGATGCCCAGGCGACCATTGCCAACGGCAAGCATGCAGTGCTCTACGTGTGGTATGACAACGAGTTCGGCTACAGCTGCCAGGTGATCCGCATCCTGCAGCACATCTCCAACGTCGATTTCCTCAAGCTGCCCCGCGCCCAGGGGTAAGTGCTTCCCGCTCCCGGCCACGCCGGGAGCGCCCTGTCTCCAAACGGCTATCCGTCAACGCTTTTTTGACTCTCCCGGCGATCTCGCTGCGGCGAGCACTTGCCCGTGTGCGACCTTCGGCAGGTAGTCATTCCAGCGGCTTCTCTTTATAATACGGGGGATTTTTCCGGGGTGGTTCGAGCGCGTCTCGAGCCCGACTGGCGTCATTCTGACAACCTACAAGAATCCGATCCATTCGCACCCCTTTCCTTCGTATATCAGATCCATCAACTGGGCGAGACTATGATCGAAGTCAAGAAAGGCCTGGATCTCCCCATCACGGGAGCACCGGAGCAGCGCATCGAGAATGCGCGTCCGGTACGCCACGTGGCCGTTCTCGGTACCGACTATATCGGCATGAAGCCGACCATGGAGGTCCGAGAGGGAGACAAGGTCAAACTGGGCCAGCTGCTCTTCACCGACAAGAAGATCGACGGCGTGCGCTTCACCGCACCTGCCGCCGGCGAGGTCGTGGCCATCCACCGTGGCGAGAAACGCAGGCTGCTGTCGGTGGTGATCAAGGTCGACGAGTCCGAAGAAGCGGTGGAATTCTCCGCCCACGGCCGTGACAAGCTGGCCTCCCTGGAGCGCCAGGTCGTGGTCGACCAGCTGGTCGAGTCCGGCCTGTGGACGGCGCTGCGCGCCCGGCCGTACTCGCGGACCCCGGCTCTCGACAGTACGCCGGAGAACATCTTCGTCACCGCCATCGACACCCATCCGCTCTCCGCCGACCCCACTGTCATCATCAACGAGCAGCCCCAGGCTTTCGAGGATGGTCTCAAGGTGTTGTCGCGTTTGACCGAGGGCAAGGTGTTCCTGTGCACCGCGCCGGAGGCCCAGGTGCCCGGCGGCGACGTGGCCGGCGTGCAGACCGAGACCTTCGGCGGGCGGCATCCCGCCGGTCTGGTCGGCACCCATATCCATCACCTCTCGCCCGTGGCCCTGCACAAGCAGGTCTGGCACATCGGCTATCAGGACGTCATCGCCTTCGGCAAGCTCTTCGCCGAGGGCAAGCTCGACGTCAGCCGCGTGGTGGCCATCGGCGGGCCGCGCGCCGAGCAGCCGCGCCTGGTGCGCACCCGGGTGGGTGCCAGCACCGAGGAGCTGCTGGCCGGCGAGGTCCGCGAGCCCGAGGATACCCGGGTGATCTCCGGCTCGGTGTTCTCCGGTTTCACCGCCGAGGGCAGCCTGCGCTTCCTGGGCCGCTTCCACCAGCAGTTCAGCCTGCTCGAGGAAGGCAACAAGCGCACCTTCATGGGCTGGCTGTCGCCCGGCGGCAATCGGCATTCGATCCTCGGCATCTACCTGTCGCGGATCAAGGGCCTGCACGACTACGCGCCGACCACCTCCACCAACGGCTCGGAGCGGGCCATGGTGCCGGTGGGCGCCTACGAGGAAGTGATGCCGCTGGACATCCTGCCCACCCAGCTGCTGCGCTCGCTGATCGTCGGCGACATCGAGACGGCGATGCAGCTCGGCTGCCTGGAGCTGGATGAGGAGGACCTGGCGCTGTGCACCTACGTGTGCCCCGGCAAGTACGAATACGGTCCCATCCTGCGTGACAACCTCACCATGATCGAGAAAGAGGCCTGATGATGGGTATCCGACAGACACTCGACAATCTCGAGCCGCACTTTCACAAGGGTGGCAAGTACGAGAAGTTCTACCCGCTCTACGAGGCGGTGGACACCATCTTCTACACGCCGCCGAGCGTCGCCAAGACCACGGCTCACGTGCGTGATGGCATTGACCTGAAGCGCATCATGATCACGGTGTGGCTGTGCACCTTCCCGGCCATGTTCTTCGGCATGTGGAACGCCGGCTGGCAGGCCAACCTGGCCATCGCCGACGGCTTCGGCGCGCCGGGCGGCTGGCGCGAGGCCATCGTCATGACCCTGGCCGGCGGCCACGAGGCCGGCAGCCTGTGGGCCAACTTCGTGCTTGGCGCCACCTACTTCCTGCCGATCTACCTGGTGACCTTCGCGGTGGGCGGCTTCTGGGAAGTGCTGTTCGCCATCAAGCGCGGCCACGAGGTCAACGAGGGCTTCTTCGTCACCTCGGTGCTGTATGCGCTGATTCTCCCCGCGACCATTCCGCTGTGGCAGGTGGCGCTTGGCATCACCTTCGGCGTGGTGATCGGCAAGGAGATCTTCGGCGGCACCGGCAAGAACTTCCTCAACCCGGCGCTGACCGGCCGTGCCTTCCTTTACTTTGCCTATCCGGCGCAGATCTCCGGTGACGCCGTGTGGGTGGCCGCCGACGGCTATACCGGTGCCACCGCGCTCTCCACTGCCTTCCAGAGCGGCATGAGCGCGCTGACCGACCAGTTCAGCTGGTGGGATGCCTTCCTCGGTTTCATCCCCGGCTCGGTGGGCGAGACCTCGACGCTGGCGATCCTGATCGGTGCGGCCGTGTTGCTGTGGACCAAGATTGCCTCCTGGCGAATCATGCTGGGCGTGTTCCTGGGCATGGTGGCGACCACGCTGCTGTTCAACCTGATCGGCTCCGACACCAATCCGATGTTCGCCATGCCCTGGTACTGGCACCTGGTGGTCGGCGGTTTCGCCTTCGGCATGGTGTTCATGGCCACCGATCCGGTCTCCGCGTCCATGACCAACCCCGGGCGCCTGATCTTCGGGGCCCTGATCGGCGTCATGACCGTGCTGATCCGCGTCGTCAACCCGGCCTTCCCGGAGGGCATCATGCTGGCGATCCTGTTCGCCAACCTGTTCGCTCCGCTGATCGACCACTTCTTTGTTCAGGCCAACATCAAGCGCCGCCAGCAGCGCACCGGTGTCCCGGCCGAGGAGAACGCCTGATGGCACAGAGCAACAACTCCATCAAGAAGATCCTGACGGTGGCGTTCGCACTTTGCATCGTGTGTTCGGTGATCGTCTCTACCGCCGCGGTCGGCCTGCGCTCCAAGCAGCAGCTCAACCAGGAGCTGGATCGCAAGTCGAACATCCTCGACGTGGCGGGCCTCTATGAGCCCGGCACCGATATCGAGGAGGCCTTCGAGCAGGTCACGCCGCGCGTCGTCGACCTGAGAAGCGGCGAGTATACGGACCAGTTCGACCCGCAAACCTACGACAGCTTCCAGGCGGCCAAGGATCCGGCCCAGTCCCGCACCCTCTCCGGGGAGAAGGACATCGCCGGGTTGTCTCGTCAGGAGAACTACAGCACCATCTACCTGGTGGGTAATCCCGACGATCCCGAGCAGATCATCCTGCCGATCCGTGGTCAGGGCCTGTGGGGCCTGATGCGTGGCTACCTGGCGGTGCGCGGTGATGGCAACACCATCGAGGGCATCACCTTCTATTCTCACTCCGAGACGCCTGGCCTCGGCGGTGAAGTCGACAACCCGCGCTGGAAGGCCCAGTGGGACGGCAAGGAGATCTTCGCCGACGCCGACAGCGTTCAGCCGGACATCGCCCTGGTCAAGGGCGGTGCCAGCGGCGAGACCGAGGTTGATGCGCTCTCCGGCGCCTCGCTGACCAGCAATGGCGTCACCAACCTCCTGCAGTTCTGGCTGAGCCCCGAGGGCTTCGGCGAGTACCTCGCCCGGTTCCGCAGCGGCATTGAGCGGGAAGCCGTGCAGGATGCCTCCACCGACTCTGAAGGAGCCTGAAGATGTCTGAACCGACTCCCAAGGGCGTCCTGACGACGCCGATCTTCAAGAACAACCCTATCGCGCTGCAGATCCTGGGGATCTGCTCCGCGCTGGCGGTGACCAGCAGCATGAGCGTGTCGCTGGTCATGTCGCTGGCGGTGATCTTCGTCACGGCATTCTCGAACTTCTTCGTGTCGCTGATCCGTAACCATATTCCGTCGTCGATCCGCATCATCGTGCAGATGACCATCATCGCCTCGCTGGTGATCGTGGTGGACCAGATCCTCAAGGCCTACGCCTATGAGATGTCCAAGCAGCTGTCGGTGTTCGTCGGCCTGATCATCACCAACTGCATCGTGATGGGCCGCGCCGAGGGCTTCGCCATGACCAACAGCCCGGGGCTGTCCTTCCTGGACGGCGTCGGCAATGGCCTGGGTTACGGTTTCATCCTGATGACCGTCGGCTTCTTCCGCGAGCTGCTGGGTTCTGGCTCCGTGTTCGGCTTCACGGTGCTCGAGACTGTGCAGAACGGAGGCTGGTACGTGCCCAACGGCCTGCTACTGCTGCCGCCGTCGGCGTTCTTCATTATCGGTCTGATCATCTGGGCGCTGCGTGCGATCAACCCGGAGCAGATCGAGGAGAACGAGTTCAAGATGAAGGAAAATACCCAGCCGAAGGAGGCCGTGTAAGATGCAACACTATCTGAGCCTGTTCGTCGCCTCGGTCTTCGTCGAGAACATGGCCCTGGCGTTCTTCCTGGGCATGTGTACTTTCCTGGCGGTGTCCAAGAAGGTGTCCTCGGCCATCGGTCTGGGCATTGCGGTGATCGCGGTGCTGGTGATTACCGTCCCGGTCAATAACTTGCTGTTGACCTATCTGCTGGGCGAGGGAGCGCTGACCTGGACCGGTCTGCCCGGCGCCGAGAACATCGACCTGTCGTTCCTCGGCTACCTGAGCTATATCGGGGTCATCGCGGCCATCGTGCAGATCATGGAGATGTTCCTCGACAAGTACGTGCCGGCGCTCTACAACGCCCTGGGCGTCTTCTTGCCGCTGATCACCGTAAACTGCGCGATCCTCGGTGCGACCCTGTTCATGTCCGAGCGGAACTACAACTTCGGCGAGTCCGTGGTCTACGGCCTCGGTGCGGGTGTGGGCTGGGCGCTGGCCATCACCGCGCTGGCCGGCATCCGCGAGAAGCTCAAGTACAGCGACGTGCCTGGTTCCCTGCAGGGCCTTGGCATCACCTTCATCACGGTGGGCCTGATGTCGCTGGGCTTCATGTCCTTCTCCGGCATCCAGCTCTGAGACGGCTTCCGGCGGCGCGTACGACGCGCCGCCAATGACCAGTCAATGCTAGCAATAGGAAACCGACATGGTTGATACAACAGTCATCTTGCTCGGTGTGGTCATGTTCACCGTGATCATCATCGGTCTGACGGCAGTGATCCTGGCCGCCCGCAGCAAGCTCGTCAGCACCGGGGACGTGACCATCGAGGTCAACGGCGATCCCGAGCACACCCTGACCACCCAGGCCGGCGGCAAGCTGCTCAATACCCTGGCTGCCAACGGCATCTTCCTGTCCTCCGCCTGCGGTGGCGGCGGTTCATGCGCGCAGTGCCGCTGTCGCGTGGAGGAGGGCGGTGGTTCCATCCTGCCCACCGAGGAATCTCACTTCACCCTGCGCGAGAAGAAGGACGGCTGGCGCCTGTCCTGCCAAGTGCCGGTGAAGCAGGACATGAAGATCGAGGTCCCCGAGGAGGTCTTCGGCGTCAAGAAGTGGGAATGCGAGGTCATCGAGAACCCCAACGTTGCCACCTTCATCAAGGAACTCAATCTGCGCCTGCCCGAGGGCGAGGAAGTGGCCTTCCGCGCCGGGGGCTACGTGCAGCTGGTGGCGCCGGCGTACGACATCAAGTTCTCCGACTTCGACATCGAAGAGGAGTATCGTGGCGACTGGGAGAAGTTCGGCCTGTTCAACGTCTCCCACAAGAACACCGAGGAGGTCATCCGCGCCTACTCGATGGCCAACTATCCGGAAGAGAAGGGCATTCTCAAGTTCAACATCCGGATCGCCACTCCGCCGCCCAACACCAGTCATCCGCCCGGCCTGATGTCTACCTATGTCTTCAATCTGAAGCCGGGTGACAAGGTCACGGTGATGGGGCCCTTCGGCGAGTTCTTCGCCAAGGACACCGACGCCGAGATGGTATTCGTGGGCGGTGGCGCCGGCATGGCGCCGATGCGCAGCCACATCTTCGACCAGCTCAAGCGCCTGGACACCAAGCGCAAGATCTCCTTCTGGTACGGGGCGCGCTCCTGGCGCGAGACCTTCTACAACGAGGAGTACGATCAGCTGGCCGAGGAGCACGACAACTTCGAGTGGCACCTGGCGCTCTCCGACCCGCAGCCCGAGGATAACTGGGAGGGGCCGACCGGCTTCATCCACAATGTCCTCTACGACATGTACCTCAAGGACCATCCGGCCCCCGAGGACTGTGAGTTCTACATGTGCGGGCCGCCCATGATGAATGCCTCCGTCATCAAGATGCTGCTGGATCTCGGGGTCGAGCCCGAGAACATCATGCTCGACGACTTCGGCGGCTGATCTCGTCCCTCGGCGACCTTCAGGGCTGGCCCATGGGCCAGCCCTGATCAGTTCCGCCGCCCGATATGTCGATTTCTCAGGGTCGGCATATCAGGCGACGGATCCCGGGGATCACGGCGTTCCTTGTCGTGGTCTCAGGGGTAGGCACCCTATCAGCGATAGCATCGGAGCATCCTATGAGCACCTTTCTCGTGGTACTGGCCTTCATGGTGGTCATCATGGCCGCCATGGCGGTGGGCGTGATCATTGGCCGCAAACCCATCGAGGGATCTTGCGGCGGCCTCAACAAACTCGGTTTGAAAGAAGGTTGTGAGGTCTGTGGTGGCAAGGATGAGGTCTGCGAAGAAGAGAACCGCAAGCGGCAGGGCAGCGCGCGTCGCCTCAGCGACGAAAGCAGAGGGGCAGACCTGGGCTACGACGCGACCAGGCGCTAGTCCGTCCCCATTGCGGCGAGGCGCCCCCTAGTCGCGTCCTCTCAACTCCCCCACGGCGGCCGCCTCAAGAGCGGCCGCCTGACTTTGGGGGTAGCGAACGGCGGCTTTCACCTCCTGCCCGTCGGCCACGCCACTCCCCGCTCCTCCTCACTTTTCACTTCCTGACTCCCCGCTCATCATCTCCTCCGACGACGTTGCTCGGAGCCGTATCGGAAAAGCAGACGCTGCGCCGCCTAGTGGCATCGGATCACGAGGTTGAGAAAACTCATCCGTCCGTTGAGTTCCGGCTTAGTCACTGGGTTAGGGCGCGCGATCCATGCATATTCAGTAACACACGTAACAATATGTGATTTGGAAAAACTCTTTCTTTTCTCAGCACTTATATCATCCTCTTTCGTTCCTTCTGCCATGATGCGTCGATGAAAAAAATGGTATGCGCATAATCTCCGAGTGGAATGTAATCTTGTGTATGCAAAGGTTAATTTGATGTATGAAACGTGTTGCCGTGTAGTTGAGTGGAGACTCACTCTGCACCAGTTGTGTGCTGCCTTGGGAAAGGTTTGCTTTCCCAGTGGCGGTAGCGTGGCCTGAAGGACCAGCCTTGGCTGTCAATATCTTCCAGAGCATGTCGTGCTTGTCCCTGGTGTCGTTGCCCGGTGTCGTGAAAGTCCTGCGATCCGTCGGACATTCCGTTGGTGCCACCCGAGGTATGCCATGAATCAGATCAGCCGTTACTTGGGCGGGCAACCGGAAGGGGATGAAAAGGATGTCGATCTCGGTCGTATCCTGAGGGTATTGATTGACCATAAGTGGTTGATACTCTTAATCACCGTCCTGTTCTTCATTGTCGGTTTCTTTTATGCGGCCTTGTCGACGCCGGTTTATCGAGGCGATGCGCTGGTCCAGATCGAGAAGCGCTCGTCGGTCAACACCCTGGGGGATCTGGATACTCTCATGGGCGGGGAGCAGCAAAACTCCACGGTCGAAGTCGACATACTGCGCTCGCGCATGGTGCTGGGGCGCGTGGTGGAGCGCACCGATCTCGATACCATCGTCACCCCCCGCCGGCTGCCTATCGTCGGTGAGTACATTCAACGGGAAGGCATCCCGAGACCGGAGATCGACGACATTCCGGGTCTCCATGCCTTTTCCGAACGGTTCGGCGAGTTCCTGCCGGATTCGCTGGACATCGAGGCCGCCGTATGGGGAGACGAGCACATCGAGGTAGGGCTTCTCGAAGTCTCGGATCGCTTGCGGGGGCAGGTCCTGACCCTCACGGTGCTCGGCCCGAGCCGCTATCGGATTGCCTTTGGCGATACCATGCTGGGCCAGGGGATAGTCGGGGAGGGGAGCGTTTACCTTGATGGCGAGATTACGCTTCGGGTCGCCGATATCCAGGCCCCGGCGGGTGCAGAATTCACGCTCCTCAAGATTCCCCAGGCTGCCGCTGTCGCGTCACTGGCCGGGAGGCTCTCGGTGACCGAGAGCGGCGGGGGCAGGAATGGCAATGCGGGGATGTTGCGCCTGAACCTGACTGGCCCGGAACGGGAGGAGGTCCGCCAATCGCTCGATGCCATCAGCGAGACCTTTCTGATGCAGAACGTCGAGCGGCAATCGGCTCAGCTGGATCAGAGCCTGGCCTTCCTGGAGGAGCAGTCGCCGGAACTCCGGGCACAGCTGTCCAGCGCCGAAGACGAGCTCAACGACTATCGCGTGAAGACGGACAGCGTCGACCTGAATACCGAGTCTCAGTCGGTGATCACGCAGCTGATCGAGCTCGAAAAGCAATTGAGCGGACTGGAATTCCAGGAGGCCGAACTGGCGCAGCGCTTCACGCCCAGTCATCCCTCCTACCAGGCATTGTTACGCCAGAAGCGCTACCTGCGGGAGGAGCGTGCGGCGCTCGAGGAGCGTATCGACGAGATGCCTGCCGCCCAGCAGGAAATCGTGCGGCTGACCCGTGATGTGGAAGTCACCCAGGCCATCTACGTGAACCTGTTGAACCGCTCCCAGGAGCTTCAGCTCGCCAAGGCCGGCACGATCGGTAATGTGCGCATCATCGACAAGGCTCAGGTGGCCGGCAGCCCGATAGCGCCCAACTCGCCGGTGATCGTCATGGTGGCCACGGTGATGGGGCTGGGATGCGCGGTGATGCTGGTACTGCTCCGGGCGTTCTTCAATCGGGGAGTAGAGGGGCCCGAGCAGCTCGAAGACCTCGGACTACCGGTCTATGCGACGGTCCCCCTCTCCGACGACCAGTTGAAACTGGTTAGACGGATCAAGCATCGTCGCGACAAGAATTCGAGTGTCGTCTTCAAGGGAATCCTGGCCACGCTCAATCCTACCGACACGGCGATCGAGTCGCTGCGGGGGCTGAGAACCAGCCTGCACTTCGCGATGCTGGAAGCTCGCAACAACTGCATCATGATCAGCGGTCCCAGCCCGGGGATCGGCAAGAGCTTCGTCACCGTCAACCTGGCGGTAGTATGCGCGCAGGCGGGACATCGCGTACTGATCATCGATGCCGATATGCGCAAGGGCCACGTCCATCAGGCCTTCGGCCAGCGCTCGGGAAAGGGGTTGTCCGATGTGCTGTCGGGAGACAGTCACTGGCAGGATGCCCTGCGCGAGACAGGGATAGACGGGTTGTCGTATATCTCGCGGGGCATGGTACCGCCGAACCCTTCTGAACTGTTGATGCAGGATCGTTTCCATGTGCTCGTTGAGCAGCTCAGTGCTCAATACGACTTGGTGATCGTCGATACGCCTCCTGTCATGGCCGTAACCGATGCGGCGATCGTGGGCAAGGTGGTGGGCACCAATCTGATGGTGGCGCGTTATCAGAGAAACTCTCCCAAGGAAATCAATATGGCGATACGTCGCCTGGAGAACGCGGGCGTGGAAGTGAGAGGCTTCATCCTTAATGCTATCGAAAGCAGCGCGGCAGCCAGCTACTGCTACGGATATTACAATTACTCCTATAAATAGCTTTATCCTCGTGGAGTTTTAAAAATAATGATAGGAAGTCTGAGAGAGCTTTATCATTTGCTTAGCCGTAGCCAAAGAAGGCAGCTTTTTCGGCTTCAGGTCTTGGTTGTCTTGATGTCGTTCACGGAAATTCTGTCTGTCGCTTCTATCGGCCCGTTCATGGCCATGGTCGGTGATATCGAGCAGTTGCAGGGCGAAGGGTGGCTGGCGAGAAGCTATGAGCGTAGCGGCGTAGCCACTCCCGAGGACTTTCTTTTCCTAGTGGGAGGAACCGTGCTCCTGGTGCTAGTGATGGCAGGACTGACTTCCATGTACACGACCTGGCGCCTCAATCTCTACAGTGAGTTTGTGGGAGCTGAACTGGCCAGTCGACTTTACCGTCTCTATATGCACAAACCATGGCTCTATCACGCCAGTGGAAGCAGCAGCTATCTGACCAAACAGGTCGCCCAGGAATCTCAGCGGGTGACCTCAGGGATTCTCAGGCCCCTGATGGAAATGAATGCCAAGCTGGTGTTGGTATTTTTTATGTCGCTGGCCATGTTTTTTTATAACCCAATGGTCGCTACGGTCGGCACTGCGATTTTTGTGATCGCCTACCTGACTCTATATAACACGGTTAGGAGAAGGCTTGCGCACAATGGTAAGTCAATATCAGCGTCACAAAACTTCCGGTACAAGCTTATGGCGGAGGGTTTCGGGGGGATAAAAGATGTTTTGCTGCTGGGGCGTCAGAGACTCTTTTGCACTCGCTTCGACAGTGCCAGCATGGGATTGGCCAGAGCGCAGGGAACGAATCAGGCGCTCAAGCATGCTCCTCGCTATGCGATGGAGATCGTGGCTTTCGGTGCGGTGATTTCACTGGTGCTTTACTTGCTGAAGGCACACCAGGGCAATATTGGCTCCATTCTTCCCGTGCTCTCCATCTATGCACTGGCCGGTTTCAAGCTCTTGCCTGCCTTGCAGCAGACTTACTCCAGCGTATCCAGTATTCGAGGGAACCTTGCCGCTTTCGAGGCAATTCGAGAGGACCTATGGGCCAGCCAGGATACTGGCCTCAATCACCAGGCACTTCACAGTGCCCGAGACCAACTAGGGGCTGTGCCAGTACTAGTTCCAAAGCGGGATATTGTCCTGGATGACGTGACTTTCCACTATCCTGGTAAATCCGAGGTGGCTCTGGACCGGTTCTCGTTGACGATTCATGCAAATCAGGTCATCGGGTTGGTGGGCGCCTCAGGTTCGGGAAAGTCCACGGCGATCGATCTCATCATAGGATTGATTACTCCACAAGACGGTAGGATATTGATAGATGACACTCCCCTGGATGTGCACAACATGCGGGCCTGGCAGAACTCCGTGGGATTCGTGTCTCAGAGTATCTTCCTAGCCGATTCCAGTATTCGCGAGAATATCGCCTTCGGTCTCCCGCCTGAGGAAATCGATGAAAAATGGGTCGAGCGTGCGGTAGAGCTGGCCCATCTAAAGGAACTGATCGCCGAACTTCCCGAGGGGCTGGATACGCGTGTCGGCGAGCGCGGTGTCCAGCTCTCCGGTGGACAGCAACAGCGAATTGGTATCGCTCGTGCGCTCTATCACGACGCCCAGGTACTGATCCTGGACGAGGCGACCAGCGCCCTGGATGGCATTACCGAAAGGATGATCATGGATGCGATCCATGACTTTTCCGGTACCAAGACCATCGTCATGGTCGCGCATCGCCTGGCCACGGTACAGCAGTGCGATCGCATCTACCTGTTGAGTCACGGACGCGTGGTGGACGAGGGCGACTACGCCAGCCTGATCAGCAGCAACGACGTCTTCCGGCGCATGGCGCAACACGCGTGACCGGGACATAGTGAGTCCACCATCACGGCGAGAGGCGAGAATGAACCTGAGAGGCAAGAAAGTGCTGGTCACGGGGGCCGACGGTTTCATCGGCTCGCACCTCACGGAAGCTCTGGTCGCACAGGGTGCCGACGTCAAGGCGTTCGTGATGTACAACTCCTTCAACTCCTGGGGATGGCTGGACCAGTGCGATCCTCGAGTACGCCGGCAACTGGAGGTGTTCGCGGGCGATATTCGCGATGCCCACGGCGTCCGCGAGGCCATGCGGGGCTGTGATGTGGTGTTCCACCTGGCCGCGCTGATCGCCATTCCGTACTCGTATCATTCGCCGGCCACCTATATCGACACCAACATCAACGGCACCCTGAATATCGTGCAGGCCGCCCGAGAACTCGAGGTCGAGAGAGTGGTGCATACCTCCACGAGCGAGGTCTACGGTACCGCCCGCCAGGTGCCCATCGACGAGGAACATCCGCTTCAGGGGCAGTCACCCTATGCGGCGTCCAAGATCGGCGCCGATCAGATGGCCCTGTCCTTCCAGCGGTCTTTTGCCACCCCGGTGGCGGTGATTCGTCCGTTCAACACCTACGGGCCTCGCCAGTCCGCGCGTGCCGTAATTCCGACCGTCATTACCCAGATCGCCAGTGGTCGCGAGCGAATTCACCTGGGGGCCTTGCACCCCACCCGGGACTTCAACTTCGTGGCCGACACCGTGGCGGGTTTTCTGCGCGTGGCGCAGTGCGACGCCGCCGTGGGCGAGGTGATCAATGTCGGCAGCGGGTTCGAGATCAGCATCGGCGACACCGTGGGCCTGATCGCCGAACTGATGGGACGCGAGATCGTCATCGATACCGACGCGCAGCGCCTGCGACCGCGTGACAGCGAGGTGGAGCGCCTAGTGGCCGGCACCGACAAGGCCGCCCGGCTGTTGGGCCACGCGCCGGCGCACGCTGGACGCGACGGCCTGCGTCGGGGGCTCGAGGCGACCATCGCCTGGTTCGAAGACCGCGACAACTTGGCCTGCTACAAGGCGGATCGCTATAACCTCTAGCGGCCATAGCCACCGGAAGGAGAGGAGGCAAGGTGAAGGAATTCTGCGTGGTGGGAGGCGGGGGCCATGCCCGGGTGCTGGTACAGGCGCTGCATCGGCTGGGCCATCGGGTCCGTGGCTATGTGTCGTTGCGCGATGAGGGGCCGGTGATGGGCGTGCCCTATCTGGGCCGCGACGGCGACGTGTCCGAGGTGGTGGCGACGTTGCCGGGACTGGTGGCCCTGGGCGTGGGCAAGATCGCCATCGTCACACCGCGCCTGGCGATTCTCGAGGCCTATCAGGCTCAGGGGCTGCAGTTTCCGGTGATTCAGTCGAGCGGTGCCATCGTCCATGAGGGGGTGAGCCTGGGGGCCGGCAGCGTGGTGCTGGATGGCGCCGTGGTGGTGACGGGCAGCCGGCTGGGGCGAGCCTGCATCGTGAATACCAACGCTACGGTCGATCACGACTGCCGGCTAGGCGACGACATCCACCTGGCCCCGGGGGCGACCCTGAGCGGAGGCGTCGAGATCGGCGATCGCTGCATGGTCGGCACCGGGGCCAGCCTGATCCATGCCGTGAGCGTGTGCGCGGACTGCCTGATCGGCGCCGGCGCCACCGTGGTGCACGACATCGTCACACCAGGCACCTACGTCGGCACGCCCGCCAGGAGAATCGCATGAACGATCCCGCTGCCACCTTCGTGATCGCCGAAGCCGGCGTCAATCACAACGGTTCGCTGGAGATGGCCATCGAGCTGGTGGATGCCGCCGCTCGCTGCGGAGCCGATGCCGTCAAGTTCCAGACCTTCAAGGCCGACGGCCTGGTGACACGACACGCCGCCAAGGCAGCCTACCAACGGCAGTCGACGCCGCAGGCTGACACCCAGTACGCCATGCTGAAGGCGCTGGAGCTCGGCGAGGAGGAGTTCGTACGGATCCACGCCCACTGTCGGCAACGGGGCATCGAGTTCCTCTCCAGCGCCTTCGACACCGTTAGCGCCGCCTTCCTCGACGGCCTCGGCATGCGGGCGTTCAAGATCCCGTCGGGAGAGATCACCAACGTTCCCCTGCTCGACTGCATCGGCGGCTTCGGCAAGCCGGTGATCCTGTCGACCGGGATGTGCTACCTGGCGGATGTCGAGACGGCCTTGCGACGCCTCGAGGCGGCCGGTGCCGGGGAGGTCACGGTGCTGCACTGCGTGACCGAGTATCCCGCGCCCTATGACCAGATCAACCTCTCGGCGATGCGCGCGCTGGCGGCGCTGGGCGTGAGGGTAGGCTACTCCGATCACACCGCGGGCATCGAGATCCCCATCGCCGCGGTGGCCATGGGCGCCGGGGTCATCGAGAAGCACTTTACCCTGGATACTCGCCTACCGGGGCCGGATCACGCCGCCTCCCTGGCCCCCGACGACTTCGCGCGCTTGGTGACGGCCATCCGGCATGTCGAGAGCGCCCGCGGCGACGGACGCAAACGGCCGGCGCCCTGCGAGCTGCCCAATCGCGAGGTGGTGCGCAAGAGCATCGCCGTTCAGCGCCCCATCGAGGCCGGCGAGGTCATCACCCTCGAGCACCTGGCGCTCAAGCGGCCCGGTTCGGGGCTGTCGCCGAGCCTGCTGGACAGTGTGGTCGGGCGCCGAGTGCGGCGGGCGATCGAGGTCGACGAACTGCTCGATTGGGGAGACCTGGCATGACGGCGCGTCGCCTCTGGGTACTGACGACGACCCGTGCGGACTATGGGCTCCTCTATTGGCTGCTGCGCGAGATCGACGAGGACCCCGATCTGGCGTTGATGCTGGCGGTCAGCGGATCCCACCTGTCCCCGGAATTCGGCTATACCGCCAGCGAAATCGAGCGCGACGGCTTTGCGATTCATCGGCGCCTGGAGGTGCTGCTGTCGGCGGACAGCCGCACGGCGATGACCAAGGCCATGGGCCTGGCCATGCTGGCCTGTGGCGATGCCCTCGCCGAGGATCGGCCCGACATGGTGGTGCTGCTCGGCGATCGCTTCGAGATCGTGCCGGCCGCGCTCGCGGCGGTGGTCCATGGCATCCCCCTGGTGCACCTCCACGGTGGGGAAACCAGCCGCGGCGCGCTGGACGAGTACTTTCGCCATGCGGTGACCAAGCTCGCCAATATCCATTTCCCGGCCACCGAGATCTATCGGCGGCGCATCCTGCAGATGGGTGAGGCTCCTGGGCGAGTCTTCAACTATGGATCCCTTGGACTGGATCACCTGCATCGCAGCGAGCCGGTCAGCCGCGAGGCGCTGGCGGAGGTGCTGGGCCTGTCGCTCGATCGCCCCACGGCCATCGTCACCTATCACCCGGTGACCAGCGAGCCGGACCACGGCCGAGGCTCCCAGGTGGCCGAGCTGCTCGAGGCCCTCGAAGCCCATGAGGGACTGCAGGTGGTCTTCTCCAAGGCCAATGCCGATACCCGGGGGCGCGCCATCAATGCGCACCTGGCCGAGTGGTGCGCCGCCCACTCCGAACGCAGCCGGCTGTTCGACAACCTGGGGACTCGCTATTTCCACGGTTGCCTGCGGCATGTCGATCTGATGATCGGTAACTCTTCCAGTGGCCTGGTCGAGGCCCCGTCGTTCCGTCTGCCGGTGGTGAACGTGGGCTCGCGGCAGGAGGGGCGCCTGGCCGCCGACAATGTCATCTCGGTGGTCAACGAGGTAGTGGCGATCCGCCACGGCATCGAGCGCGCCCTGAGTCCGGCGTTTCGTGATGGGTTGGCCGGGCTGGCCAATCCCTACGACCGCTTCGGTGACGGCGGGACCTCGCGGCGCATCAAGGACACGCTGAAGTGCCTTCCCCTGGAGCCGGGGCTGGTTAAGAAAGGCTTCGTCGACATGACAGCGATGGTCGGGAACCACCCGGAGGGGGCAAGCCAATGTTCGAGTCACTCTTGATCGACGAGCAGCACAGGGTTCTGGAGGCGTTGCACCAGTTGGAGGAGACTCGACGCAAGATCCTCTACGTGATCACCGAGGACGGCCGACTGGTGGGAACGCTGACCGATGGCGACGTTCGCCGCTGGATCCTGGGCGGAGGCAAGCTGGATGGCGTGGTCGGGGCGGTCTGCAATCGCTGCCCCTATTCCGTCGAGGCCGGCTATCGCCTGGACGATCTCAAGCGCGTCATGACGGAACGCAAGATCACCTCGGTGCCGGTGCTGGATGACGCCGGTCGTGTCGTGGATGTGTTGTTCGGCGATGGCCTGGTCGAGGTCGGCAGCGACAGTCGCCAGGAGGCGCTGCTGGGCATGCCGGTGGTGGTGATGGCGGGAGGCAAGGGCACCCGGCTGGCGCCCTTCACCAGCGTCCTGCCCAAGCCGCTGATCCCCATCGGCGACAAGACGGCCATCGAGGTGATCATCGAGTCCTTCGCCGCTTGCGGCGTCGATGATTTCTACCTGTCGGTCAATTACAAGTCGAAGCTGATCCAGGCCTACTTCGAGGAGCTGGCGCCGTCCTATCGCCTGCACTACGTCCATGAGGACAAGCCGCTGGGCACGGGGGGCGGCCTGCGTACCCTGGCCGGGCGCCTCGAGGGCGACCTCATCGTCACCAACTGCGATGTGATCATCAAGGCGGACTATCATGACCTGGTCGACCACCATGTCAGGGAGAACAACGATATCACCATGGTGGTCTCGCTTCGTCACTATGACATTCCCTACGGCATCTGCGACATCGTCGACAATGGCCAACTCTGTGCCATGCGCGAGAAGCCGCAGTATCACTTCCTGGTGAATACCGGCCTGTACGTTCTCAAGTCGTCCGTGCTCGAGATGATTCCCGAAGACCAGTTCTACCACCTCACCGAGCTGATCGACGACGTCAAGCGCCACGGCGGGCGCGTTGGTGTCTATCCGATCAGCGACAAGGCCTGGCTGGACACCGGCGAGTGGCAGCAGTACTGCGACACCATGGCCCAGCTGCGCTCGTGATGCCTTCCATGGCGTGATTTCCGCTTCTTTCAAGGTAACGACCATGATCGACCATCAGAGAGTCGTGGCAGTGATTCCGGCACGCGGTGGTAGCAAGACCGTTCCCGGCAAGAACCTGCGTGAACTGGCAGGCAAGCCGTTGATCGCCTGGACGCTCGAACTGGCCGCGAGCATTCCGGAAATCGACCGGGTGATCGTCTCGACCGACAGTGGTGAAATCGCCGAGGTTGCCCGCGCGCAAGGTGCCGAGACGTATCTGCGACCCGCCTCCCTGGCCACGGATACCGCGCTGGTGCTGGATGCGGTGCTCGACCTGTCGTTGCGACTGGGCGAGGAAGGGGAGAACGCGCCCTACGGGCTGCTTCTCGAGCCCACTTCGCCATTCCGGCGCCGAGGGGATGTGTTGGCTTGCCTGGCACGACTTCACCGGGACGAGCTGGACTCGGTCGCCACCTTCAAGCCTGCCGATCTCAATCCGCATCGAGCCTGGCGCATTCAGGAAGGCGCCCCGGAGTGCTTCGTCGAGGGCAGCGTGCCCTGGCTGCCGCGTCAGCAGTTGCCGGAGGCCTATCAGCTCAGCGGCGAGGTCTATGCCTTTCGCCTCGACCGGCTGGCGATGTCGAGCCACGGCCTGTTGTTCGGCCGCACCGGGGCGGTGATCGTGGATGGACAGGCGTCCCTGGATATCGATGACGAGCGCGATTTCCGGCTCGCCGAACTCATCTCGCGGGAGGGATACCATGCCTCGATCTCTGCATGAGCTGCTCGACCTGAGCGGACGCACGGCGCTGATCAGCGGTGGCGCCGGGCACCTGGGCAGCGCCATGGCCGAGGCTCTGGCCGAACTCGGCGCCAGCGTGGTGTTGGCCGGTCGCGATGTTGGCCGCTGCGAGACGATGCTTGCGCGGCTCACCGACATCGCTCCCGACGGCCACCACCGGGCGCTGGCGCTGGACGTCACCGACCGCGACTCGGTGCGGCGCTGCGTGGAGGCGCTGCAGGCCGACGCCGGCCTCGACATCCTGGTCAACAACGCCTGGTCCGGTCGCAAGAACAGCTGGCAGAGCATCGAGGAGGACGACTGGTATCACGATGTCGATATCAGCCTCAATTCGGTCTTCCGCATGGTCAAGCGTTGCTATCCGCTGCTGCGAGAGCGCTCTGGCTGTATCGTCAACATCGCCTCCATGTACGGGCACGTGGCACCCGACTACCGGCTCTACGAGGGCACCGATCATGCCAATCCGCCCAGCTACGGCGCGGCCAAGGCCGGGGTCCTGCAGTTCACGCGCTATCTGGCGAGCTTTCTGTCATCCGACGGGATTCGTGTCAACGCCATCAGCCCCGGCGCCTTCCCGCATGCCGTCACTCAGGAGAATCGCGGCTTCATGGAACGGTTGGAGCACAAGGCGCCGGCGGGGCGGCTGGGGCAGCCGGAGGACCTGAAAGGAGCCATCGCGCTGCTGGCCAGCGATGCCGGTGCCTATATCACCGGACAGAATCTTTGCGTGGATGGCGGTTGGGCGATTTGGTGATTGACCGCCTCACCCGATGTTGGCGCACGCCCGTGATGGACCTGGAGAAGCGCATGAAAGTCTGTTTGGTCAATGACACGTCCGATGATCCCAACTGGGGGGCAAGAGCCACTTCCTGGGCCTTGCGCGAGCTGATACGGGAAGCGGGGGGACACGTTACCTCGACCCTCTATCAGTATCGCATCGGGCTCCCACAGCGGGACGATATCGTGGATGGCCGGGCCGATGACGAGGTGAGCGGCGAGATCGACGATATTGCGCCGACGTGCTGGAGGGAGTTCGAGGAATGCGCGCTGAGCGTCATGGACGGCGCGGCGTTCCCGGTCATCGGTAAGGCGCTGACCGACTGCGATGTAGTGCTGATCAACGGCGAGGGCTGCATCTATGATCGGACGCGCCAGAGCCGCATGATCTTCTTCATCGCTTACCTGGCGAGGCGCTTCTTTGACAAGCCCACGGCGCTGGTCAATCACAGCATCGTCATGAACGATCCGATATTGACCGACATCGCCCGGCACGTCTATCCGCTGCTCGATGACATCGTGTTTCGCGAGCCCGACTCGGCACGGGCGTGCCCGGTGAGGCTAGGCAGGGTGGCGGCCGATGCCGCCTATCGCTATCGGCCCGAGGCGGTCGAGCGGTGGTGGCCCCCGACGGCCGCCGCCAACGGTCAGTCGCGCCCCCAGCTGGAGGGGACGTTCGACCCACATAGGCCCTATGCCTGCGTCGGCGGCGGTTCTGTGTACTTCCGGGACCTCAAGCCCGGCTACGACGCCATTCCCGGCCTCGTCCGACTCTGTCGGCAGTTGCAGGCCCGCGTCGGTCAGGTGTTGTTGACCGCCTCATCGGCCAAGGATCTTCGCCTGCTCGAGCCGGTCGCGGAACGCCTGGCGCTGCCGATGGCCGGGGCCGAGTTGCCCGTCCAGACCGCGGTGAACCTGATCGGCAACGCGCGCGTCTACGTCGGTGCCCGCTGGCACCCCAGCATCTTCGCGCACCGTGGCGGTACGCCAGTGATCGCCCTGAGCCGGCACACGCCCAAGATGAATGCCTTCCTCAGGCAGGCTGGCCTGCCGACCAGCGAGCTGGATCCGTTCGCCCTCGAGGAGCAGCTCGACGAGGTGATGGCCCGGGTCGATGGCCAACTGGCGGTAGGTGAGCCGCTCCGGGAAGGCCTGAAGGCCAAGGCGGAAGGCCTGGGCGACACCGTGGATGAGAACGTGCGGTTGCTCACCTCACGCCTGGCCGCCTGTTCCTGAATTCGCGACCTTTACTGGCGGAGAGTCCCTTTTATGGTCACGCGCGTCGGCATCCTGGGCATGAGCGAGGGTAACGGCCATCCGTACTCTTTCTCGGCGATCATCAACGGCTACCATGACGAAGGCCTGCGCGCGGCCGGCTGGCCAGGTATCTACGACTACGTGAGGCGGCGCCATGGCTCCGAGTTTGGTGTGGGCGACCTGCGCGTGACCCATGCCTGGACGCAAGACCCTGAACAGACAGCATCGCTGTGTGCCGCCTGTCGAATTCCTTGTGCCGTGATCCATCCCGACGAGTTGCTTGGCGAGGTCGACGCCGTGATCATCGCGCGAGACGATCATGCCTCGCATAGACCTCTGGCCGCCCCATTCCTGGAAAGTGGTGTTCCGGTCTTCATCGACAAGCCGCTGACGATGGATCTCGGAGAACTGCGCTACTTCTCTCCTTACATGGAGCGAGGCTTGCTGATGTCGTGCTCGGGTATGCGATATGCACGAGAGCTTGACACGTGGCGTGCTGGCCAAGTGGATCTCGGGGATCTGATGCTGGTGAGAGGAACCATTGTCAACGATTGGGAGCGCTATGGCGTGCATCTCCTGGACGCCATCCTGCCGCTGCTCGACTCTCGGCCGGTGGCGGTGCGGGCCCAGCCGGCGGCGCATGCGTCGCTCACGGTGACGATGTCGGATGGCGTGATGGTCCAGCTCGACGCGCTCGGCGACGTGCCTGGGATCTTCCGGGTCGAGCTCATGGGGGAGCGTCGGGTCGGCCGGTTCGACATCGTCGATAACTTCTCGATGTTCCGCCGTACCCTGTGGGAGTTCTGGCGCCAGATCGTCGAGGTGCGGCCCGCGATTCCCGTCGACGCGACGCTCGATGTCCTTCGCACCCTGATCGCCGGCCAGCGCGCGCTGCAAGACAGACAGGAGGTGGCACTGCATGACCTCGACATATCGTGAGCTGTTCGATCTCGATGGCCGCGTCGCCATCGTCACCGGCGGGCTGGGCATCCTGGGCCGGCACTGCTGTCGTGCCCTGGCCGAGTATGGCGCGCATGTGGTGGTGGTGGACCTGGATGGCGCGTCGGCCGAACGCTTCGCCGCCGAGCTCGCTCGGGAAACGGGCGTGGCCTGTCTCGGCCTGCACTGCGACGTGTCTTGCGAGGCGTCGGTCGAGGGCATGGTGTCCCAGGTGCTCGAGCATTTCGGGACCATCGATGTCCTGCACAACAACGCGGCCAGCAAGTCCGACGACCTCGAGGCCTTCTTCGCCCCCGTGGAGGACTACAGCCTCGACGAGTGGCGCAGGATCATGGCCGTCAATCTCGATGGCGTCTTCCTGGTGTCGCGCAGCGTGGGCCGTCGGATGATCGAGCAGGGCAGGGGCGGCAGCATCATCCATACCGGCTCCATCTATGGCCAGCTGGGCTGCGACCCGAGCATCTATGCCGGATCGGAATACCTGGGCGTCACCATCAACACGCCTCCCGTCTATGCCGCCTCGAAGGCCGGCGTCTCCGGATTGGCGCGCTATCTGGCGACCAGCTGGGCCGTGCATGGCATTCGCGTCAACACCCTGGTGCCGGGCGGCATGCAGAGTGGCCAGAACGCCGAGTTCGTCGCGCGATACTCACGGCGGGTTCCGATGAAACGCATGGGACGCCCCGAGGAGCTGGTGGGAGCACTGCTCTACCTGGCCTCGGACGCGTCCCACTATGTGACCGGGCAGTGCCTGTACGTCGATGGCGGCCTCAGCGCCTGGTGACAGGACACCCGACAAGGAAACCCTGACATGTCACAGCAGCTGACCATCGTGATGTACCACTATGTGCGTCCCCTGCGGGGGACGCGCTATCCGACGCTCAAGGCTCTGGAACTCGAACGCTTCCGCGGCCAGCTCGATTTCATCCAGCGTCACTACCGCGTGGTGAGCATGGAAGAGGCGATCGCCGCCTCCCGTGGCGACATCCGCCTGCCCGAGCGAGCCTTGCTGCTGACCTTCGATGACGGCTATCGGGATCACCACGAGCATGTGCTGCCCCTGCTGGCCGCCAGGGGCTGGAAGGGGAGTTTCTTTCCACCGGTATGCGCGGTACGGGAAGGTCGGGTGCTGGACGTCAACAAGATCCATTTCGTCCTCGCCAGCGGCGTCGACGAGCGGCGGCTGGTCGACGAGATACTGACGGAGCTGGAGGCCCATCGAGACGACCATGACCTGCCGGACAGGGGCGAGCTGTTTGCCGCCTATTCGCGGGAAAGTCGCTATGACGGCCCGGAAGTGACCTTCATCAAGCGCATCCTGCAGAAGGGGTTGCCGAGAGCCTTGCGCGAGCCCCTCATCGATCGCCTGTTCAAGCGCTTCGTGACCGAGGACGAGCGGGGATTCGCCGGGGAGTTGTACATGGGCGAGGGGGAGCTGAAGGAGCTGCATGCGGCCGGCATGACGATCGGCAGTCATGGCGATCGTCACCAGTGGTTGAATACCCTGACGCCCCAGCAGCAGCAGCGCGAGATCGACAACAGCCTGGCCTTTCTGACGAACCTGGGCGTGCCGGCGCAGGACTGGGTCATGTGCTACCCGTTCGGAGGCTACGACGACGGCCTGTTGCAACTGCTGCGAGCCAGGCAGTGTGCGCTGGCACTGACCGTCGAGGTCGGCATCGCGGATCTGGCCCACCAGGATCCCCTGCGACTGCCTCGGCTGGATACCAACGACCTGCCCGTCGCGGCGGATGCGCCGCCCGGTCACTGGACGCTCTCCGCCGGAGCGTTGTCTTCCTAGCGGCCGGCGGGACCTATCATGGGTACGACGTCAATCAGGGGATCGAGATGAGACCGATGATGCAGCTGATCGCCGACCTGGCGCCCTTGAATCGCGTTATCTGTTCCAGCGACTACGATGCCACCATCGCCTACCTCAAGGAAGTGCTTCCCTTTCGGGAGCTCACCTATCCCGCGGGCGATCGCTACAACGGCTGGGTGATTCCCCCCAAGTGGGACGTCAAGGCCGCCCACATCTATCACGAGGGCGAACTGATCTATGATGGGTGCTGGCATCCCATGGCGGTCATGGCCCTGTCGACGCCCTTTCGCGGGCGGGTGAGTCGGGAAGAGCTGCGCGAGCACCTGCACTTCGATCATCGCTTTGATGACCGGATTCCGTTCCACTTTCGCCAGTTGTTCACCAGCTGGAAGCGGGACTGGGGCTTCTGCGTCACCAGGGCCTTCTACGACTCTCTGCCTTCAGGCGACTACGATGTCCTCATCGAGACCGAAGAAGCCCCGGGGCCGTTGCGGGTGCTCGACTATCATCTGCCCGGACGACTCGACGAGACCATCGTCTTTGGCGCCAACCTCGATCACCCCGGGGTCGCCAACGACGGCATATCCGGGGTGGCGGTCGGAATCGCGCTTTTCGACTGGCTTCGTCGACAGGATGTGAAGTTCAGCTATCGACTGGTACTGTCGCCCGGCATCATGGGCAACGAGTACTATTTGGGCAGGATGCCGGCGGAGGAGAGATCCTTGCTGCTGGAAGGCGCCATGCTCGAGATGCTCGGCTCCCCGACCCCCTTGAACCTGCAGCTATCGAGAAGTCGAGCCAGTAATATCGAACTCGCCTTTCAGGACGTACTAGGCGAGAGCGATGCGGCGCATCGGGTCGGAGAGTTTGAGAGCCTGTTGCTGAATGATGAGTATATCTGGGAAGCCTATGGGGTGCCGATGTCGTCGCTGTCGCGTTTCCCCTATCCCGAATATCATACCGATGCGGATAATGTGGCCTTGATGGACGGGGACCGGCTTGAACAATCGCTGGGACTTGTGAAGAGAGCTATCAGTAATATCGAAACCTCGGCGGTAATCCAAAAGCGATTCCTGGGTAACATCTGTCTTTCGAATCCAAAGTATGACCTATATGTCGACCCGGGCCAGGCGGCTTTCGGGGATCAGTACGACGATATGCGCCGGCGCATGCGGCTGCTCATGGACACGGTGCCGACACTTTCACGTCCCGTGACGTCCGATCGGCTTTCTCGTCAGGTTGGGCTTCCGCTGGATATAGTGGAGAACTACTTGAAGAGATGGTACGAAAAAGGGCTTATCGATCTGCGATGACAAGATTATCGAGAAAGATCATGAGGATCCCATGACCATCATGGTGGAAAGTAGTCATGAGACATAAGAATAGTTTTAGAGCAGTGTTCCCGAATTTCATGAAAAGTATTCTAATTCCGAATGGGTGGAGACGCTTAGGAAGAGCTGATGTGTTGCTGGTCGGCCATGATTATCATTACAGCTACATTTACAATGGGCTTCTTTACAGTCCATTGATCGACAGCGTCAAAGAAGGTGTAGAAAGAAAAGGAGAGAAGTGCTCCATTATTCTTAAGTCGTTTAGCCTGTTGAAGCCTGGAGAGACTTTTTCTGAGGTGGCGAGTTTTAATAAATTATTTTCTGTTATTCTTTTTTTTAGATATTTTGGAAGATTGTCTCACCCCCTCAAGAGGCTGTCTTTTCGCATGGAAGTCAACTTCTGGAAAAAAGTGATAGAGACTACCGGAGCGAAGAGTGTCGTGGCGATTCAGCCAAGCGTTTCTCTGTGCAAAGCATCGAGGGAGTTAAACATAGAAGTCGCTGACTTGCAGCATGGGGTGATAACCGAGAATCATCCTTATTATGGGGAGCGCTTCAGGAAGGGCGATCCAGCGGATTATTTTCCGACCAGGTTTTTCGTCTGGTCTGATTCAGCTATGGAGGTTCTGCAAAGGTGGGAGAAGAAGGGAGCAGTCGTCAAAAGAATCTTCCATCCATGGGGGGAGAGGTTCTTGACGCCGTCGCTAGATGACCAGGTGGTTTTGGATGCAATTCAAAAATTACCGAAGTTCAATAATGAAAGACCCTGTGTTCTCGTAAGCTTGCAGTGGCAGTTGGAGGGCGTGGAAGATGTCCAGATTAAAGGGGATATCATGTTGAACTCCTTGTTGTCAGCCATTCTGAGTACGCATCATATTTACAATTGGTTCATTCGTCTGCACCCCGTTCAGCTGCATCAGGATTGCAAGGAGTCGACGGAAAAATTCTTGTTGGATAATTTCGGCAACCTTACGACCGTGGAGTGGAAGAAGGCGAGCTCCGCAGCGCTTCCGGCGCTGTTGAGGGTTTCGGATGTGCATATAACATATAGGTCGACAGTCGTGAGCGAAGCCAGCAGATTTGGTGTTAAAAGTGCTATTCTCGATCAAGAGATCAAGCAAGGTGGGGTGAGAGATTTTTATTACACGCATGAGCGGGATGCGGGGATGGCGTGCGTGGTAGAAAATACTGAGTCAGGGATTGTTTCATGGTTAGGAAAAGAGCTTTCTCCCAAGTATGCTCTGTCTTAATCAGTGAGGGCGAAAAGGATATGGAGTTTTATTTGAAATAATAGGTTTGTGTATTTTCAATATCAACTTAAAGGTTAGATGTCGGGTCCCGTGTGATTGACTACCCGCTTGGTAAATAACTCAGGACGCTTGGTCTGCCATTCTTTCATCATCGCAATCGGTGATTGATGGTGCAGCGCCTTCTGCGGGATGTGGTGATTGTACAG
>NZ_JBIEKH010000159.1:0-467 GCF_043496985.1 Halomonas sp. B23F22_20 | reverse complement strand
ACAGAGCACGTGCCATGCCAGTTTTTGTTAATCATCTGATAGCAGTGGGGAAATTATCGAAGGGAGTGGGAAAACGAGGAGTATGCGGCGGGGATAACGGCGATATGACCCAGGCGAGTGTTAGCCTGGTGAAACAGTCCGCGACCTTGCGGGGACAAATTCCGGATAAAATATCATTAAAAACAACACATTAACTTATTGATACAAACAGGACACAAAGTTGTTTCAGTCTTGACACTCTCGATGACGTCTGCATTAATTTCTGTTTAATCAATAGGTTATTTCTAACCACTCGAAGCTGAAGTCAGGTCGGAAATGACAAGTGGATGGAACACCGAGGCTAACACGAATCGTCAGTCAAGGAGCGCGCGGCCGGTACGAAAGACCGGCCACGCGGCATCAGCTCCAGTGCATATGTTCCTGGATCAGCCCGGCCAACGTCTCGGCGGCATTGTCGGCGGTGGTGT
>NZ_JBIEKH010000158.1:0-444 GCF_043496985.1 Halomonas sp. B23F22_20 | reverse complement strand
AGAGGGTGAAAGTGCTGCGCTCTTGTTCGTCGAGCTGGGCAAGCAGGCCAGTCTCCCAGGCAAGATAACGCCGGGAAGCCTCTAGATTGCCATCGTGCCGATCATGAACGAAGAACAGAAAGTCGATGCAGTGGTCATCGTCAGGCTCATTGGGGGTACGATCCAAGGCGATTCCTTCGTTTGCCCAGGCATCGAACGCCGGGACAAGCCAACCTATGCAATTGAGGCCATGTGCCTTGAGCTCAGAAGCCAGGCAAGCGGCGCGTTCCTCATCAGCGACGATCACTACAGGGCGATGGAAATCATCCTCGGAGAGTTGTTTCCCGAGCAGCGATCGGTTGACCCAACGTGCACCGGGCAGGTGCCCTTCCCGATATTGCATGCCGGGTCGAGCATCGAGGCATAGAGTGGTCGGTTCCAGTGCTGTCGCGAGATCCACAGTCC
>NZ_JBIEKH010000157.1:0-510 GCF_043496985.1 Halomonas sp. B23F22_20 | reverse complement strand
GGTGCTTCAAGAGAAATCAAAACAAACCAATGAACTCATTTCAGGTGTACAAGTGGTTATGGGAGACCTTACGAATCATGTTAAAGAGATTGAGTCTGTTCTAGGTAGTATTAGCGCTATATCTGAGCAAACCAATCTTCTTGCATTAAATGCATCGATTGAAGCGGCTCGTGCAGGAGAACACGGGAAAGGATTTGCTGTTGTAGCAGAAGAAGTCAGGAAGCTTGCCGAGCAGAGCTCAGAGGCTACACAGGAAGTACGTGCGACGATTTCTATGATTGTTCAACAGACACAGCAGGCGAATGAATCAATGGATCAGGCTACTCAAGTAGTGGAGGATCAGAATATGGCTGTAACGAATACAAATGATGCGTTTTTCTACATTCAAGAATCTGTCGAGAGCATAACGAACGCGATCCATGGTGTTTCTAAAGACATGGATGAACTCATTCAATCGAAGGACACGCTCTATAATGCGGTTGAGAGTGTAACAGCTATATCAGAAGAGAC
>NZ_JBIEKH010000156.1:0-510 GCF_043496985.1 Halomonas sp. B23F22_20 | reverse complement strand
AGGAAAAGGTCTCGGAACAGCAGGGAGAATTGTGGGACGCTTTGCTACCAGTGGTGGCAGGGCGCTTTTTAGTATAGGAGGAAGAGTGCTGGGCCTGGCTAAAAACTTCGGTGGCCTTGCATTTAGGGTTGGAAGTAAAGTCTTACCTCTGATTGCACGATTCGGACCTAAGCTCTTGAAGATTGGTGGACCCATTGGCCTTATTGCCGGTTTAGCTATCGATCTAGGAATTACAGTTGTTCGGAATTGGGATACCATTTCAGCAAAAACCCAGGAGTTGTGGGGAGGAATCCAAACAGCTTGGAATAATATCGAGAACGCTACGAGTACAGTTTGGTACAACGTTAAGAAGTCAGTCGTCAATTCGATTAATGGCATTATCGACAAGGTTAACTGGCTCATTGAAAAAATCAACGTCATCCCAGGTGTCACCGTCCCGATAGTACCTAAAATCGAAGCACCTAACATTCCAGCCCATATGCTACAGAACAATGTATCCGGTATGACAAG
>NZ_JBIEKH010000155.1:0-510 GCF_043496985.1 Halomonas sp. B23F22_20 | reverse complement strand
ATTGGTATGGTGCGCTTTTAATCCCATGAAGTTCACTTCACCTGTTTTTGGAGGCGTAAGGGATTCTGTGTAATCTTTTAATTTCTCGAAGTCTTCATTTGCCATGGATTTCTGCCAGCTTTCAGCTAGTTCAAGCGTATGCTTTTGAGAGCTCTTCTTCAATTCAAAAGCTAACTTCCATCCCTCAGCAGGCACTTCTTCAATAGGAACAAACAGGTCTTTCTTGTTAAACATGAAAAGGTGAGGGCGGCTTGAGCGTGCAGGTAATTCGCCGAGCTTCGATAAGTCGAATTCCTTTCGCCCTAGCTTGGTTCCGTCTTCTTTGACTAATAGAATCGTAGTTTCGTTAAACGTTACTTTTTTGTTTAAAGAGTTTCGTACGAAAGCACCGGCGGCCACTTCATCCTCTAACTTTTTTAACTCAAAAGCTCCAAGAGAGAGTTGATTAGGCATAAGTGGTGGGTGTTCGTTGTTCATAAAGCGGTACACGTACACATCTTCTTCCTCGAG
>NZ_JBIEKH010000032.1:0-34437 GCF_043496985.1 Halomonas sp. B23F22_20 | reverse complement strand
TTGAAGATGTCCATGACCACGGCGGCCTTGCGCTTGGCGGTCCATCGCTTGATCGGGTTGTCGTCGCTCATCCTGTCCTCCTGATGGCTGCACTATAGCCTGTGCAGCTATGGAGGGGGTCACTTCACCGGCACGTTCATCTGTGTTATACCGCGCATCTCACGTACCACAACTCACTGAATTCCATAAAATTAACGACAACTAGGCGCAATAACACCGATCAACGCGCCGTCCACATAACACACCCCTACACTCAGCCTGCCACTAAATTAGCTGAGGATCTAGCATGGTGCGATCTTCATTGACCTGAGATGGGCGCGGAGGGATTGGCCACTGAGTTCATCGAGAAAAGCGTCGCCCTACTCCCCAAATCGCCCTTTCAGATAGTCGATGATGGGCTGGGCGCCGTAGAGCCAGCGTTCTTCACTCTCGGATTCATGAATGTACAGGCAGGGCACTTCGAGCTTGCCGCCCTGCTCCCTCAGGGTCTTGCTGTGTTCCGGTTCGAGGCGAGCGTCGCGGGTCTCGATCTCGAGGCCGAGGCGGGTGATCTCGCGCCGTACGCGGATGCATTCGGGCTCGCTCCAGAACTGGTAGAGCGCCAGGCCCTCGCAGGCCTGGTCCACTCGGGCCTGTTCGGGTTCGTCGCGCGAGACCTCGCGGCGCGTGCCGAGCTTGTTGGCCACCCATACCACAGGCGCCAGCAAGGTCTGGATCAGCGATCGCATGATGTTGTCCTCCTGCCATCAAGATATGGCGCGGGCCGCCGATGACATTTAGCTGTACATCGTTTCGGCCAGCGTCGGCCCGGCCGGTCCCGTGATTACGCTAGCATATCCTGGCCGCGGGCTTGCCAAGGCCCGGGGCCGGCACGAAGATGTCCGGGCCATGGCCCATCCACCAGGCCCACCGACGAGCCCCATCAACAAGAGTCAGGGAATGACCGCCGCCCGCTTCTCCACCTTCGAACTGCTGCTGCTCCAGAGTCGCGACCAGGCCGACAGCGCTGCCCTGCTGCTGCTGGCCTGGGTGCTGACGCAGCAGGGGCCGGTCGGGGAGTCGGAGCGCGCCCATCTGGTCGCCCTGACCGGGGCCTTCCGCCACGGCCACGAGCTGACGCCGCTGCTGGAGATCGCCGCCAGCCAGGACCTGGGCGCCATCCAGCTCGCCGCCGAGGTGCTGCAGAAGGAGCTGCACGGCGAGACCTCCCGCGCCTTCCTGCGCCTGGCGGTCACCCTGGCCACCGAAGACGCCGAGCCGACCCTGGCCAACCACCATATCCTGCGCTTCCTGGCGGACCTACTGGGCGTCTCGCCGCCCGAGTTCGCCGCGCTCTATGCCTCCCAGGCCGGCCGACCGCTGAGCGAGCCGGCCGATCCCAGCCGTAGCGACTACTGGCAGCGCCGCGAGCGGGGCTCCCGCGAACGCCGCCGCGAGCGGAAGCCCGATGCCGAGGACCAGGCCGAACACGCCACCGAGCAGGAGAGCCGTGCGAGCCGTCGCGAGCAGCGCGCCGAGGCCCGCCGCCAGGCGCGCGAGGCCAAGGCGGAAGCCAAGCGCCAGCGCCAGGCAGAAAAGGAAGAGGAGAAGGCCCGCCAGTACGCCGAACGCGAGGCGGAACGTCGCCGCAAGCAGGCCCGGCGCGAGGCCGAACGGGAACGTCAGCGTGCCGAGCGCGAGACACAGCGCGAACGCCGCCGGGATGACCGGGAGCGCAAGCAAGAGCGCCACGACGACCGCGGCCAGCACTCGCGGGCCGGCAACGAAGGGGCGAGCCACGCCCACCAGCGCGCCAATGCCCCCGACCCGCGCATCCGCAGCGCCCTGGTGGTGCTGGGCCTGGAGCCCGGCGCCAGTCGCGGCGAGATCCGCAAGGCCTATCGGCGCCTGGCCCAGGCGCACCACCCTGACCGCTTCCACCGCGAGGGCGAGGCCATCGTGGCCAGCGCCTCGCGACGCTTCCAGCGGATCCGCCGTGCCTACGATTTCCTGATGAAGGTGAGCTGAGATGCGCGACCTCTACCAGCGACTGCGCCTGTCCGTGGACGCCGACGATACCGCCGTGGCCGCGGCCATCGAGCGCTGCGAGCACACTGGCCTGAAGGCCGATGCCGCCACCGTGCTGCAGGCGGAATGGCGCCGCGCCGAGTACGACGCCCTCCACGACACTCTCTCCGACATCGGCAGGCTGCGCGCCCGGCTAGGCCTGACCCACGCGCCCTACTGGCGCGCCGGCCCCGCCGACGACTTCTCGCTGCCGCCGGGTCCGCCGGGCTCGCGCTTCGAGGAGTGGATGCAGCGCCTCAACCGCGCCGCCCTGGCCCACAACCGCGGGCCACGCCGACGCCTCGCCGTGGCCGCGCTGTGGCTGGCCACCCTGGCGGGCGGCATCGGCCTGGGGATGTTCCTCTAACTGGTCTGGCGGACCACCAACTCCACCGGCATCGACACGTGGCGCGGCGGCTTGCCCGCCAGCGCCTCGCCCAGCAGCTCGACGCTCATGGCGGCAATGCCGGCAATGTCCTGGCGCACCGTGGTCAGCGAGCCGGCCAGGGTCGGCAGGTCGTCGAAGCCAGTGACCGCGACCTCGCCCGGCACCTCGAGGCCGAGATCTTCCAGCGCCGTCAGGCAGCCGCGGGCCAGCTCGTCGGTCTCGCACACCAGGCCGTCGTAGGCCCGCGGCTCGTGCGCCAGGCGCCGGCTCAGCCAGCGATAGCCGGTCAGCGCCGGGTCCAGGTTGGGGGGAATGTCGATCAGCGCGGCCTCGAGGCCCGCCTCGTCGAGGGCCTGGCGATAGCCGCCCAGGCGATGCTGGCTGTGGGGACTCTGCAGGTCGTCGCCGACGAAGGCGATGCGTCGTCGCCCGCCTTCGACCAGATGGCGAGTGGCCAGATAGATGCCGTGGCAATCCTCCGGCGCCACCGAGAAGCTCTCCCCGGCCGGACCGATGCGTACGAAAGGCACGCCGTGGGAGGTCATCAGTTCGGGGCGCGGGTCGTCGGCGAACTCGCCGAGCAGGATGGCGGCGCCGGCCTGATCGGGCAGGCTCGCGGTGCGGTCGTGGGGGAAGAAGATCGGCACCATGCCCTGGCGATGCAGCGCCACAGTCAAGTGCTGGTAGAGCAGGATGTAGTAGGGCCGCAGCTCGAAGTCGCGACGCCCCAGCGAGATGCCCACCACCGCGGCCTTGCCGCTGATCAGCTGGCGGGCGGCGGCGCTCGGGCGGTACTCGACGTCGCGGCTGATGGTGAGGATGCGCTCGCGCAGCGCCTCGCTGATGCCCGGCTTGTCGTTGAGCGCGCGGCTGACCGAGGCGATGGAGACCCCCGCCCGCCGCGCGATTTCCCGAATGTTGGCCGTCTTCGACGGTTGTCTGCTCATCGCCTGCCTCGTCACCGGGCGGCCGGCCTCGCGCCGGCCACCATCTGCTGCCGCCTACGTCGCTTGCGACCACGGGATTGTGCCCGATCGGACGGAGCGGTGCGACCGCCGCCCCGCCATGACGGGGCAGACGACGCGGTTCAGGCGGGCTGGCCAGGCGCCGGGGCGGCCTGCCCTTCCAGGCGCAGGCCACCGCCCCTGGCGTCGGAGTCGAAGCAGGCGTCCAGCACCCGCTGCAAGGCCGCGCCGCGGTCGAAGTCGGGCTGGTCGTTGACCCCGCTTGCGACGCCGTCGACGAAGCGCCGGTAAATGCTGGGCGTGGGCGGCGCGCTGAGCTCGGTCCAGCGCGCAGGGTGCACGTCCTCCCCGAGGCACACTTCCAGCTTGTCCCGGGCCGCGTCGAGGTCGACACGCAGCGCGCCGCGATCGCCGTGGATCGAGAGCGCCAGCGAGTTGTGGTGGCCGGTGGCCCAGCGGGTGGCCTGAACCGTGCCCAAGGCGCCGCCGGCGAACTCCACCTGCATCAGGGCACTATCGTTGGCGTCGAGGGTATACTCGCCGATACGGTTGTCGGGCGCCTTGTCGAAGCACTTGAGCCGGCAGGTCACGGCGGCGATGTCGCCCACCGGGAAGCTCGCGAAATCGAGGATATGCACCCCGACGTCGCCCAGCACGCCCTTGCTGCCGTGGGCCTCGGAGAGCCGCCACAGCCACTGGCTGTCCTGGTCCCAGCGTCCCCAGGCGTCGCTCACCAGCCAGCTCTGGCGATAGCTGGCGTCGACGTGCATCACCCGCCCCAGGCGGCCCTCGGCCACCAGCTCGCGGGCCAGCTGGATCGCCGGGGCATCGCGATAGCTGAGATTGACCATGTTGATCACCCCGGCCTCGCGGGCCGCCGCGGCCATCTCCTCGGCGTCGGCGGCGTTGGTGGCCAGCGGCTTCTCGCACAGGATGTGCTTGCCGGCGGCGATGGCGGCCAGCGACGTGGCCTTGTGCACGCCGTCCGGGGTGACGTTGCTCACCGCCTGGATGTCGTCGCGGGCCAGCATGGCCGCCAGGTCCGAATAGGCCTCGGGGATGCCGTGGGCCTCGGCGAAGGCGCGGGCCTTGTCGCCGTCCAGGTCACAGACCGCCACCACTTCCACGTCGCCGAGGGCGCGGAAGCGCTTGGCATGCTCGCCGGCCATGCTGCCGGCACCGATGATCGCCAGTCGCATCACTTGAAGCCCTCCTCGCCGGGCTTGTGCAGCCCCTCGCCCTTGACCTCGACCGGGTTCGGCGCCTGCTCGGGCGGCACATTGGGGCAGCGGTCGATCCACCGCGAGCCCTCGGGGCAGGCCCACTTCACGCCGTTCTTGAGCACCCGGCGCACCTGCTCGTCGTAGTAGATCGGATAGGTCTCGTGGCCGGGGCGGAAGTAGAAGATCTTGCCGTTGCCGCGCTTGTAGGTGAGGCCGGAGCGGAACACCTCGCCGCCCTCGAAGGCGCTGATGAAGATCACCTCGTCGGGGTTGGGCACCGCGAAGGGCTCGCCGTACATCTCGGTGTGCGGCAGCTCGAGGTAGTCGCCCAGGCCCTGGACGATGGGATGGCCGGGATTGACCACCCACAGCCGCTCGCGTTCGCCGGCCTCGCGCCACTTCAGCGAGCAGGTGGTGCCCATCAGGCGCTTGAAGATCTTGGCGTAGTGGGCGGAGTGCAGCACCAGCAGGCCCATGCCCTGCAGCACCCGGGCCTGGACGCGGTCGACGATCTCGTCGCGCACGTCGCCGTGGGCCGCATGGCCCCACCACAGCAGCACGTCAGTGTCGTCGAGCAACGCCTCGGTGAGGCCGTGCTCGGGGTCCTGAAGGGTGACGGCGCGGGCCTCGATCTGCGGGTCCTCGTTGAGCCCGGCGGCGATGCAGGCGTGCATGCCCTCGGGATAGATGCGTGCTACCACCTCGTTGGTCTGCTCGTGGACGTTCTCGCCCCAGACCGTGACCTTGATCGTCATGGATTGGCTCCTCTTGGCGTTGCCCTGGACATTGCCCTGGCGGGCGATGGAAACGCCGCCGATGCCGGCGACATGGCAACAAAGTAAACGTTTACGGCCACTTCGTAAACGTTTACTCATTGCGACAATGGTCGCATCTTATCGCCCGACGGCATCGATATGCTGAGGGAAAGCCCTGCTCTTCGAGGGAGTGATCTTTAGATCCGGTCCGACGCCTGGCGAATCGCGCCGCCAGGCGCCTGCAGACATCTGGAACCCCAACTTCTCGCGAAGACCGGCCCAGGGCCACCGAGCCCCTGTGGGAGCGATCTTTAGATCGCGAGGGGTTAGAGGATTCCTCTCGCAGTCGGGGTCAGCCCGGGTCGGGGGAGCCGCCGCTGGCGCTGGTCTGGCGATGGGGGTCGGCGACGCCCGCCTCGCCGGCCTCGCGTCCGGCGGCGTCGCGGTCTTCGCCCCATTCGGCGCTGCCGTCGAGACGGCCGCCACCGCGCCCTTCCATGCTGACGCTGATACGCGGCACGCCGAGGTCGACACCCTGCTCTTCCAGGCGCCGCTTGAGCATCAGGTTGAAGGCCCGAGCCACGTCCCACTGCATCTCCGGCGCGGTGCGAAAACGCATGCGCAGCAGCGGGCAGCCGTCCTCGAAGGCGTGAACGCCCTGCATCTCCAGCGGCGACCAGATGTGGTGGCGCATCATCGGATCCTGGCGCAGGGCCTGGGCGGTCTCCTGCATCATGGCAATGGCATCGTCGATCTTCATGCTGTAGGGAATGCGGATCTTCATCAGCGCGATGCCGAACTGTCGCGACATGTTGTGGATCGATTCGATGCGACTGAAGGTGATGATGTGCACGATGCCGTCCAGGTCGCGCAACCGCACGGTGCGCAGGGTCAGCCCCTCGACGGTGCCCATGTGACTGTTGATCTTCACGAAATCGTCCACCGCCAGCGAATCCTCGATGAGGATGAAGATGCCGGTGATCAGGTCCTGCACCAGGGTCTGGGCGCCGAAGCCCACCGCCAGGCCGATCACCCCGGCACCGGCCAGCAGCGGCGTGACGTTGACCCCCAGGTTGGCCAGCCCGACGATGGCGGCAATGATCACGATGGTGGCGAAGATGATGTTGCGGATCATCGGCGTGATGGTCTGGGCGCGGGCCTGGTTGACGCGCCGCCCGCGGGAGCGCGCCGAGGATGCCAGGGCGCGCTGGATGGCGGTGTCGGCGAAGATCCAGGCCAGCCAGGCCAGCAGCACGGTGAAGCCGATGCCAAGCAGGGCCTGGCCAATGCGCACACTGGCCACGCCCTGGCGGCCGATGCCGATCAGCGAACCGCCCCACACCTGCATGAACAGCTCGGCGAAGGTGATCCACGCCAGCACGTGGGCCAGGGTATAGCCGAAGCGCTCCAGACGCCGGCGATACTCGCGCCGGTAGCGTCGCTTGACGCGGCGCTCGGCGTGGCGACGGATCAGCCCGGCCACCACCAACGTCAGCACCAGCAACGACGCCGAGATGATCGAGCGAGCCAGGGCCGTGCCCACGTCGCCACCGGTGATGAAGATCGCCACCAGCGAACCGCCGACCAGCAGCAGCGCCGGCACGTGCCACAGCCCGCCCACCGTGCGCACCATGTCGGCGGCGTTGCTGCTCTCGCAGCGATGGCGGTAGGAGCGGTTGTAGATCAGGTGGGTGATGGGCCGCTTGAAACGCAGGATGAAGCGCACGCTGAGCAGCGCCGCCAGGATGTTGGCCAGCACCGAGCAGAGGCTTGCCAGGTCGACGCCGATCGCCTCGGTGAGTCGCGTGGAGTTGAAGGCATCGCCCAGGGCGATCAGCGCGCCGATCGCGAACAGCGGGCGTAGCGCTCGCTGGTGAAGATGGCGCACGGCGACGAAGCGGTGTCCGCGGGTAAACACCGAGGTCACTGTTTCCACCACTACCGACAGCGTGCGGCCGCACAGCGCTACGTAGGCCACCACCAGCGCCCCGGTGCGTCCGGCGCTCTCCGGTATCAGTTGGGCGACGCCCAACGCCAGGGCAAAGGCCAGCGCCCAAGGCAACAGCCGGCGCAGGAAATGAACCAGCAGCAGCATGCCACTCGGCTCACGCGGCAGGTCCAGCGGCCAGCCGCGGCGCAGCGCCAGAATGCGCCCCAGCGCGATCAGGATCACCAGCAGTCCGGCCCAGATGCCCACCAGCACCGCCAGCTCGACGGTGAAGTTGAGCAGCGCCCCGTCGCCGGTGCGCACCACCAGCTCGGTGAGGTCGGTCCACCCCTGCCGGAGCTGCTCTTGCCAATCGTTGATCGGCGAGCGGCCCGACTCTGCCTGCTCGCCCAGGTCGTTGAAGGTATCCGCCAGCGCCCCCAGCAGGCCCTGCTGGCCGGCGATCCCCTCGCTATCGGCGACCTCGCCGTTGGCCGTGCGTAAGGCTTCCAGGTCGGCCAGCAGCTCGCCGCGCTGCTGGTCGTTCTCCAGCGTCGTGATGATACGGTCCAGCGAGCGCTGCAGGGCCTCGGGGTCGCGGCCTTCCTCGCTGGCGCCGCCACCGCCCCCCAGGGCGGACAGCGGCAGCGACTGGGCGGCCGCGAGCAACGGCATCATCGTGAGGACCAGTAGCAACAGCCCCTTCAGGGCCGGCACGAGACGGGCTGCGACGGGCAACATCGGATCTCCCGGGTTGGGAGGGGAGTGATTTCCCCTCATCCTGTGACTGACGGGCAGTATGTTAGGCTTTGACGGATGCGTCGGCGAGCGAAGGCCAGGGCTGGGCCCGTTGCCGACGGGCCAGCGCTCGAGTCGATGTTCAACGCCGCATGGCCGAGCGCAGCCACTTTTCCGCCAAGGCCCAGGCTGCCGATACCGTCACACAGGATGCCGTCATGACGCCGCAACCGCCACCCGTGCCCGACAATGCCCAGGGAAGGCCTCGCCGGGTCGGGGTCGAAATCGAGTTCGCCGGCCTGCCGCCACGCGACACCGCCTGCCTGGTGCAGGAACTGTTCGGCGGCGAGGTGGTGGTGCTGAGCCCCCACCGCCTCAAGGTCAGCGGCGCCCGCTGGGGCGACTTCGGCATCGAGCTGGATACCCAGTACGCCCATCCTGACGAACGCCTGGTCGACCACGAGGCCTACCGGGACAGCGAGTGGGAACGCATGCGCCAGGAGTTCCACGAGCGCACCAGGGAGCTGATCGGTGACGTGGTGACCGGCCTGGTGCCGACCGAGATCATCTGCCCGCCGGTGCCCTGGAACGAGCTCGACGACCTCGATGCCCTCTTCGTGGCGCTGCGCGAACACGGCGCCAAGGGCACCGATGCCAGCCTGCTCTATGGCTTCGGCCTGCACCTCAACCCCGAGGCACCGAGCCTCGAGGTCGAGAGCCTGCTGGCCCACCTGCGCGCCTACCTGCTTACCGCAGGCTGGCTGCGCGAGCAGATCCGGGTCGATATCACCCGCGAAGTGCTGCCCCACGCCAACCCCTTCCCGCGGGCCTACGTGCTCAAGGTATTGGATCCGGGCTATGCCCCGGACCTGGAGACCCTGGTCGACGACTACCTCGAGTACAACGATACCCGCAATCGGGAACTCGACATGCTGCCGCTGTTCGCCCACCTGCATCCCGAGCATCCCCACGAGCTGCTGGCCAATCGCCTGGTCCACCCGCGACCCACTTATCACTATCGGCTGCCCAATGCCCAGCTCTCAGAGCCCGGCTGGGGCGCCACCCAGGAGTGGAACCGCTGGCTGGAAGTGGAAACGCTGGCCGCCGCGCCCGACACCCTGGCCGAGCGCGCCGCCAACTACCTGGCCCGCCATCGTCCGGCCTGGCCGATCCGCGCCTGGCAGGCCCTGCGCCGGAGGTTCGCGCACTCATGAGGCAGGACGCCCGCCCCTTGATCGGTATCACCACGTCCGACCGCAAGAGCCGCATTGCCTGGTGGTTCGACTGGTTCGCCGTATGGCGCCACGGTGGCCGCCCGCTGCGGCTCTCCCCCTCGCGCCCGCGGCCGAAGGACCTCGACGGCCTGATCATCGGCGGCGGCGACGATATCGAGGCGCACCACTACGGCGGCGAGATCCAGCTCGACGTGCGTGTCGACCCTGCGCGCGACGACCTGGAGCTCGCGCTGCTCGAGCGCTTCATCCCGCGCGGCACGCCGGTGCTGGGCATCTGCCGCGGCGCCCAGCTGATCAACGTCCACCTGGGCGGCACCCTGGATCCGGACATCTACACCAGCTACGAAGGGCTCAAGCGGCGACGCACCGTGCTGCCGCGCAAGACGGTGGACATCGTCGGCGACAGCCGGCTATATCGCATCCTGCGCGTCACCTGGTGTCGCATCAACAGCCTGCACCACCAGGCGGTGCGCCAGGCGGGGCGCGGCATCGAGATCGTCGCCCGCGACCGCGACGGCCTGGTGCAGGCCATCGAGTCACGCGATCACGACTTCCTGATCGGCGTGCAGTGGCATCCCGAATGGCTGGTGTTCAACCGCCCCCAGCAGCGTCTGATCCGCGCACTGGTGAACGCCGCCGATCAACACCGACAGCCGGCGTCGTAAGGCTACTTGGTGGGAGAGCCCCTCATTGAAGCAACCTACAGATCGCGGGGTTAACCCCTTTCGCGCAGCGGAGCTGCACTCCCACGAAAACCCGTTCGGTGGCGCCGAGCCTTTGCGGGAGTGTCCTTCGTGGGATCGAGCTTCAGATCGCGAGGAGTGAGGGCCCTGCATAACGCAAGACGCTCCCACGGAAGCGGCTGCCCGCGGGAGCGACATCGGTTCGTGAAGGGATAGTCGGTCACTGGCGGAGGCTAGCCCTCCAGCTTGGCATCCAGGGTGATCTCGGCATTGAACAGCTTCGACACCGGGCAGCCTGCCTTGGCCTTGTTGGCCGCGTCCTGGAAGGCCGCGTCATCGGCGCCGGGAACGCTGGCCCGGGTCTCCAGATGAATCGCGGTGATGCTGAAACCGCCTTCGTCCTGCTCCAGGGACACCGTGGCCTGGGTGGCGATCCGCTCGGGGGTGTGGCCCGCCTCGCCGAGGATCATCGACAGCGCCATGGAGTAGCAGCTGGCGTGGGCGGCACCGATCAGTTCCTCGGGGTTGGAGCCGCCCTCGCCCTCGAAGCGCTTGGCGAAGCTGTAGGACACATCGCTGAGCACGCCGCTCTGGGTGGAAACCGTGCCCTTGCCGTCCTTGAGGCCGCCCTGCCAGACGGCGCTGCCGTTCTTCTTGATGCTCATGTCGACTCCTTTTGTTACGGGATAGCGCTAGCGCGCGGGATGGGTCGCAATCTTGCCTTTACACGATAGACCATGGGGATGATGTCTCCGGACCACAAGGCCGCATTGCATCCCCATCGGCTCACCGCCAGAATACATGGAAAATGTTTCCAAATACATGCACCCTCCATCATGACATCGAGAGGAAGCACCATGACAACACCCGCCCGCGTCACCCTGCCGGCCACCGCTCACGAACCCGCGGTGACACTCCCCGCCATCGGTCAGGGCACCTGGTTCATGGGCGAGGGCCTGGCCCCGCACGCCGACGAGGTGCGCGCCCTGCAGCAGGGGCTGGACCTGGGCATGACGCTGATCGACACCGCCGAGATGTACGGCGACGGCGGCGCCGAGGAAGTGGTCGGCGAGGCGCTGGCCGGTCGACGCGACGAGGCCTTCCTGGTCTCCAAGGTCTATCCCTGGAACGCCGGCCGCGACTCGGCGATCGCCGCCTGCGAAGCGAGCCTGGTCCGGCTCGGCACCGACCACCTCGATCTCTACCTGCTGCACTGGCCGGGCGGCATTCCGCTCGACGAGACCCTGGAGGCCTTCGAGCGGCTGCGCGAGGCCGGCAAGATCCGCCGCTTCGGCGTCTCCAACTTCGATATCGACGACATGGAGGCCCTGCAGAGCGTGCCCGGCGGCGGCGACTGTGCGGTCAACCAGGTGCTCTATCATCTGGGCTCGCGAGGCATTGAGCACTCGCTGCGCCCCTGGCAGCGCGACCACGGCATGCCGCTGATGGGCTACTGCCCGTTGGCCCAGGCCGGCCGGCTGCGCCGTCGGCTGCTCGATCACCCCGAGGTCACCGCCTTGGCCGCCGAACGGCAGCTAACGCCGGCCCAGCTGCTGCTGGCCTGGGCGGTGAGGCCCGTCGACGGAGCCCGTGACCTGATCGCCATTCCCAAGGCGGTGCAGCCCGAGCACGTGCGCGACAACGCCGCCATGCTCGAGACCACGCTCGATGAGGAGGCCCTGGCGAGACTCGACGCCGCCTTCCCGGCGCCGAGCCGCAAGGAGTCGCTGGATATCGTCTAAGCAAGGCGGATTCGTGCGTGCCGCCCCTGGCGTTTAGCGGGCGGCACCACGCAGAGTGGCGAGCGAGGCCGCCAGGGCCTCTCGTCCCTTGGTCTCCATCAGCGCCGCGTTGCGCTCGGGAATGGCCTCGGGGTCGGGATAGTGAGCGAGGGCTCGCTCCAGGCCGGCCTCGCGGATCAGGTGCCACATCGGCCAGGGCGAGCGGTTGGTGTAGTTGCGCGGGGCGTCTTGCGCCTCGCCTTCGAACTGGTAGTCCGGGTGGAAGCTCGCCAGCTGGTAAATCCCCTCGTAGCCCTGCTCCACCAGCAGCGCCTCGGCCATGCCCAGCAGGTCCAGGTAGTCGTCGAAATCCTCAAGGCCCTCGCTCAGCACCAGCAGGGTGGTCTCGGCCTCGTCGTGCTGGTCGAGGTGCCAGCATTCCTCCACCAAGCGCATCAGGGCGGCGGCCGGGTCGCTGGCGTTCACCTCGACATAGCGGATGCTGTCGCGGGCAACCTCACGGCCGGCGAAGGGGCACACCTCGAGGCCGACCACGAAGGTCTCGACCCAAGCGCGGGTGGCAGCGAGCGGATCGGCAAAATCGGTCATGGTCGGCTCATCGAGAAAAATGGAGTCGCAGTATACGCCGATTCCACCGGAGAGACCCGACGCCACCGTGGTCGAATGCTGCTCATGCCTCGGCAGCTCGACGTCATCTGCCCCAGGCGTCATGCTGGCCACAGAGGTCCGGAAATGGTCGCTAAGGCTCCCATCGAGTGCCACTCTTGGCGAACCCTTCCAGCCCCCGACATGGGATAGGCGTATGCACACAGACACGCTTTCCGCCGGTATCGTGCACGACGTGCCGGAAGACCTGCGGCAGTTACTCGTCGATGACGAGGCGGCCCGGGCGCTTTGGGAGGATATTACCCCCATCGCCCGCAATGAGTGGATCTGCTGGGTCGAGGATGCCAAAAAGCTCGAGACTCGACACCGCCGCATCGCCAGGGTGCGCTCGGACCTCAAGGCGGGAAAGCGTCGCCCCTGCTGCTGGCCCGGTTGCTCTCACCGATAAGCGCGGCATGAACGAACCTCACCCGCCCTCTCAGCGCCGCTTCCGATCCCGTCGCGAGGCCAGTCGGTCGGCGAGCCGCGTCGGCTCCGGCAGCTTGGTTTTCCCCAGGCAGGCCACCACCCATTCCAGCGCCGTGGGAAGCGACAGACGATGCCCCGGCGAGACGAACACCGGCTTGACGCCCCGCCTGGACCGCAGCACCGCGCCGATCGTCTCCTCGCCGTCGCCTCTCGCACCGACCCTGTCATCGACCAGCGGCGCCCAGCCTCCCCGCTCCGGGCCAGGCTCGCCGTGGCGGCCGCACAGCCGTTTCTTGGCCACGCCAATGGTCGGCAGGTCGAGCCACAGCCCCAGGTGGCTGGCAACGCCCAGCCGGCGCGGATGGGCGATGCCCTGGCCGTCGACCATGACCAGCTGCGGCCGGCCCGAGAGTTTCTCGAAGGCCGCCAGCGCCGCGGGCACCTCGCGAAACGACAGCAGTCCCGGCACATAGGGCATGCGCGTCGGCTCGCGGTGCACCGCCTGCTCCACCACCTCGAAGGCGCCCTCGCCCACCGGCGGCCAAGCCAGCACCACCACCGCGGCGCGGGTGATCGAACCATTCTGCTCGAAGCCGATATCCACCCCGGCAATGCGATGCACCGGTTCCAGCCGATCCTCGCGCTCCACCCGCCCGGCCAGGCGCTTCTGCAGGGCGATGGCATCGATGGGAGCAAGGTTCCAGTCGTGCAGAGAGAGAGAGGGCATGAAGGCTCCTGATATGGCGGCGGTGCTCGGGTTAGACTACGGGTTTTGCCGTGTGACGGAACACCGGGGAGCCCATGCTGAGACTGATCCACACCGCCGACTGGCACCTGGGCCAGAGCTTCCACGGCCAGGAGCGCCATGAGGAGCACCAGGCGTTCCTGGCCTGGCTGCTCGATACCCTGGTCGAGCGTGAGGCCGACGCCCTGCTGGTGGCCGGGGACATCTTCGACGTGGTCAATCCCTCGCTGCGCGCCCAGGAACTGCTCTACGACTTCATCGTCAGCGCCCACGAACGCCTACCCGGCCTCGACATCGTATTGATCGCCGGCAACCACGACAGCGGCAACCGCATCGAGCTGCCCGCCCCGCTGATGCAACGCCTGCGCACCCACGCCCGAGGCCGGGTGAGCTGGCTCGACGACGGCCGGCTCGACGCCGAACGCCTGCTGGTACCGCTCACCGACGCCGCCGGCGAGACCCGCGCCTGGTGCCTGGCGCTGCCCTTCCTGCGACCCGCCGAGGTCACCGGCGGCCTGGCCCGCGGCGAGGCCGACGACAGCGACGACTCGCCCCGCAACGACTACGTCGACGGCATCGCCCGCGTCCACGAGCAGCTGATCGCCGCGGCCCGCGAGCGCCGCGAGCCCGGCCAGGCGCTGGTGGCCATGAGCCACGCCCACCTGAGGGGCGCAGCCGTTTCCGAGGCCAGCGAGCGGCCCATCGTGATCGGCGGCGAGGAATCGATCTCCGCCGCGCTGTTCCCCGACGACATCACCTACGTGGCACTGGGCCACCTGCATCGTGCCCAGCAGGTCGGCGAGGAGCGCATTCGCTACAGCGGAAGCCCATTGCCGCTGGACTTCAGCGAAGTGAACTATCCCCATCAGGTCGTCGAGGCGACCCTCGACGGCGAGAAGCTGACGGGCGTCGAGGCCATACCCGTACCGCGGCCGGTGGCCATGCATCGCCTCGGCCCCGCATCGCTCGACGAGGTGCTGGCCGAACTCGAGGCCCTGGAGATGGACGCAGACTTGCCTGGCCAAGATCGGGGTCGGAATCTCTCAAAAGAACGTTGGCCCTGGCTGGAAGTGCGCGTCGAGCTCGAGGCACCGATGCCCGACCTGCGCGCCCGAGTGGACGCCGCCCTTGCCGGCAAGCCACTGCGCCTGCTGCGCCTCGAGCGCCGCCTGCCCGCCGTCGCGGCTGAGGACGCCCCCGAGCGGGTCGACCTGGAGACCCTCGGTCCCCGCCGGCTGTTCGAGCGCACCTGGCAGGCGCGCTGGGGCGAGCCACCGGACGAGGACGTGCTCGCCGACTTCGACCGGCTGCGTCAGGACGTGCTGGACGACGACGGGGAGGCATCGGCATGAGGATCCTCGCCCTGCGCCTGGCCAACCTGGCCTCGATCCCCGGCCCGCTGGCACTCGACTTCACCGCCGCCCCGCTGCGCGATGCCGGGCTGTTTGCCATCACCGGGCCCACCGGCGCCGGCAAGAGCACCCTGCTCGATGCTCTGTGCCTGGCGCTCTACGGCAGCACGCCACGGCTGCGTCAGGCGCCAGGCCGCGAAGCGCCGCTGCCGGATGTCGGCGACGCCACGCTCAACACCGCCGACCCGCGCACCCTGCTGCGCCGTGGCACGGCCAGCGGTTACGCAGAGGTCGACTTCCTGGGCCGCGACGGACGCCGCTACCGCGCCCGCTGGGCGGTGCGCCGGGCCCGCGAGAAGGCCGGCGGCCGCCTGCAGGCCGCCGAGCAGTCGCTCACCGACCTGGACGATGATCGCCTGCTGACCACACAGAAGCGCGAGTTCGACCGCCTGCTGCCCGAGCGCCTGGGGCTGAGCTTCGAGCAGTTCACCCGCGCCGTGCTGCTGGCCCAGAGCGAGTTCGCCGCCTTCCTCAAGGCCGACGACAACGAGCGCAGCGATCTGCTGGAGCGGCTGACCGGCACCAGCGAATACTCCGCCATCTCGATGGCCGCCTACCGCCGCGCCAGTGAGGCCAGGAAGGCCGTGGAGAAGATCGAGGCCCGACTCGCCGACGACCTGCCATCCGAGGCCGACGCACGCGCCGAGCTGGAACGTGCCGCCGAGGCGACCCAGCGAGCGCTCACCGACCTGCAAAAGCGCTCGGAAGCACTGCAGGCCGAGCAGCGATGGCACGACGATGATACCCGCCTGGTGGAGGCCCTGCGCCAAGGTCAGGTCGAGCAGCGGACGGCCGAGCAAGCATGGCAGGCGCTGACGCCCACCCGTAAAGATCAAGCGTGGCGGCGGGTGATCCTGCCCCAGCGCCATCGGCTGACGCGCCAGACCGAGCTGCCCGGCGAGCTCGAGGCGCTTGAAGCGGCTCACGCCAAGACGAAGCGAGCGCTTACCGACGCCGAGACCGCACGGGAGCAGACCGGGCTCGCCCGCGAGGCCACCGAAAAGGCGCTGGCGGAAGCCAGCGAGGCACGTCAGCAGGCCGAGCCCGCACTGCGCGAAGCCCGGGAGCTGGCCACTCATCTGGCCAGCCTCGAACATCAGGTATCACAGCAGGAAAAGGTGCAGGCCGAACGGCAACAACAACGGGCTCACTTGGAAGCCGATCACCAGCAGGCCCAGGCGGAACATCAGCAACGCCGCCAGCAGCACGATGACTGGCAGGCGACGCTGAAGCAGCTGTTGGGGGAACACTCCGAGCTCGAAGAGGCCCGCCAGACATGCCGTCATGCCCTCGACCAGGCCGCCCAGCGCCAACTGGACCTGGACGATCTCGCGAGTCGCTGGCAGCAGTACCAACGTGCCGTGAGCCATCAACAGCGGCTGCTGGAGCAGATCCAACAGCAAGTGCCGCGGCTAGACCGGCTGCTGGAGCAGGGCCAGCAGGCCAGGCGGCAGCTCGATGATGCCAAGACTCGGCATCGTACGGTCACCGGCATCATCGAGCGCAGCCGAGCAGCGCGTAGCGACAGCGTCATCGCCCTGCGTGAGGCGCTGACCGAGGACGAGCCGTGTCCGGTCTGCGGTGGGTTCGAGCACCCCTGGCGACATCATCCTCCGGCCTCGCCGGAGGCCGAACAGCTGGCCGCTCAGCAACGGGAAGAGGAACGACAACTCCAGGAAGCCAACGAGGCGCTGGATCAGGCCCAACGGGAGCGCGACCGACTCTTCAGCGAATACAGTGCGCTCGATGCCTCTCTCAAGCAGGCTCGTCAGGAGCTTCAAAGCGCCGAACGGCAAAGCCAGGCAACACGCGAGTCCCTCGAACAGCATGCGCTGCATGTCGAGCTCGTGACTATCGAACCGGCTCATCGCGATACTTGGCTGGCCGAGCAAACCGAACACAGCAAGGCCAGCCGGACGCATCACGAACAGACACTGGGCAGGCTGAACCAGGCCGAGCAGCAGATCGAACCGCTGAAGCGAGCCCTTCAGGAAGACGCTACCCGGCTCGCACGTCTCGATACTCGCCGAGAGGGCCTCGACAAGGAGCTACAGGCACTGGCCGAGCAGCTTCCCCCGCTCCGGAGCAGACGCGACGAGCTTGCCCGAGAGCTCGCCACTAGACTCGGTGAGCACGCCTCGCCGGACGCCTGGCAGCAGCACCTCGACGCCCGCCAGCAGGCCGCCACCACTGCGCGAGACGCGGCCCTGGCTCGCTATCACGAGGCGCAAACCGAGCATCAACGCCTCGCCCAGCAGGTGGCCCACGAGGCCGAGCGACTCGAGGCGATGAGCCGCGAGCGCGACACCCTGGAGGCCGAGCTGGCCGAGTGGCGGCAGACGCATCCGGAACTGGATGACGCCACCCTCACCCGGCTGATCGCCCAGTCTGACGACGAAGCCGAGCGCCAGCGGAAGCAGCTGGAAGACGCCGAACAGGCCCGCCAGCAGGCCGCCGCCGCTCTCAAAGAACGCCGCCAGGCGCTGCTCGATCATCGCCGCAATCAGGAACTGGTGGGCGAAGACGAGCACGAGACGGCGCTGTTGGACGAGGCCGCCAAGGCCGAGATCGTCCGACGCCGCGAGGCGCTGAGCGAAGAGCGCGAAGCCCTCACACCAAGGCTGAACGCCGCCCAGCAGCAGCGCGACGAGGCCGCCCATGCCCTCCGCGACGATGACCGCCGGCGCCAGCGCCAGCGGGACGCCCAGGCCGAACTCGAAACGGCGCGGGCCGAACACCGCCGCTGGGGCCGTATCAGCGAGCTGATCGGCTCCGCCGACGGCAAGGCGTTCCGGCGCATCGCCCAGGCCTACAACCTGGAACAGCTGCTGGAGCATGCCAACGCCCACCTCGGCGGGCTGTCGAGGCGCTACCGGCTGGTGCGCGGCGGCAGCGAGCTCGGCCTGCTGGTGGTGGATCACGACATGGGCGACGAGCGCCGCTCGGTGCATTCGCTGTCCGGCGGCGAGACCTTCCTTGTGTCGCTGGCCCTGGCGCTGGGTCTGGCCTCCATGGCCTCCGGAGAGCTCACCATCGAATCGCTGTTCATCGACGAAGGCTTCGGCAGCCTCGACCCGCAGTCGCTGGCGCTGGCCATGGAAGCCCTCGACGGCCTGCAGGCGCTGGGCCGTCGCGTCGGCGTCATCTCCCACGTTCAGGAGATGCACGAGCGCATCCCGGTGCAGATCCGCGTCGAGCCGCTGGGCAACGGCACCAGCCAGGCGCGGCTGGTCAGCGGCTAACGATCCCGAGACACACGGAAAGATGGAAGGAGACGAGGATGCCGGAACGCCAAGAGACGACGCGCAGCCTGCTGATCACCGGCTGTTCCAGCGGCATCGGCCACGCCGCGGCTCATGCCATGGCCAAGCGCGGCTGGCGGATCTTCGCTACAGCAAGAGCCGCCGAGGACGTCGCCCGGCTCGAAGAGGAAGGCCTGGAGGCCCTGCGGCTGGATCTGGCCGACAGCGCCTCGATCGAGGCCGCGGTGGAAGCGGTGCGCCAGCGCACCGACGGATCGCTGACGGCGCTGTTCAACAACGGCGCCTACGGCCAGCCCGGCGCGGTGGAGGACCTGAGCCGGGACGTGCTGCGCGAACAGCTCGAGACCAACCTGCTCGGCACCCACGAGCTCACCGTCCGGGTGCTGCCGATGATGCGCGCCCAGGGGCACGGGCGCATCGTGCACAACAGCTCGGTGCTGGGCTTCGCCGCCCTGCCCTATCGCGGCGCGTACGTATGCTCCAAGTTCGCCCTCGAGGGCCTCACCGACACCCTGCGCCAGGAGCTCAAGGGCAGCGGCATCCACGTCAGCCTGATCCAGCCCGGCCCCATCGCCAGCCGCTTCCGCCACAATGCCCACGCCGCCTTAAAGGCCAACATCGACACCGTCCACAGCGCCCACGCCGACACCTACGTCAAAGTCGAGGCCAGGCTGGCCAGCGAGGACGGCAAGGGCGCCTTCACCCTGGGCCCCGAGGCAGTGGTCGACAAGCTGATTCACGCCCTGGAGAGCAAGCGGCCGAAACCGCGCTACGCCGTAACCGTTCCCACCCACCTGTTCGCCGCGCTGAAGCGAGTGCTGAGTACCAGAGGAATGGATAGGGTGCTGCTGCGCGCCACCAAGGATGAGCGGGAGTGAGAAGGCTGCTTGCCGCTCACATATGACGGCTAGGCCTCATTCGAAAACGCGTTGCTCAACCACTGAACGAGCATGCGCTCCTGCTTGAACCCAGGGTTCAGTGCGTATTTCCCCGGAGTAGCGACGCGAGGGCCTGATGGTCAGCAGCATCGCTAAGAGCTCCATTCAACTCCTGCAGCAGGGCGATCGCCTGTCGATAGGCATCGTTGTTGGTTCTCTGCACATGACTGCACACCTGGCGCTGGTAAAGCGGTAAACGCCCGCCGGAGTCAGACAGCGCCTTGGCTAGTGCATGCAGCAACAGCGCCTGGACGATGAGCTACTGGACAATACGTTTCCCTATTGAGGCCGTCTTATTTCAATTTGAGCCCGAAATTAAAATTAGCGGCAACGTTATTTTCATGAAATGCATCATGCGGCCTGATACGGAGTGATCTCGTTGCTGTCCTCGGTCATCAGCCTGACCAGCTTAGGGTGCACAAATAGTTTCTCTCGCCCGGCACGAATGTCCTCGAGCACTCCGATCTCGCACAGCTGCTGCAGGTAGCTCGATACCGTCTGCCGTCTGGCGATATCGCGTTCCAGCAGGTTATTGATGCGGCAGTAGGGCTGCTCGAAGATCACCTGCACCAGCTCGTAGCTGTAGACTCGCGGCAGCGCCTGCTGGATTTAGCCTGTCATCTCCTCGAAGCGGCGCGCGCCGGAATACAGGCCTTCAGAACGGCCGTTGTCACTGCGAGCGGGGCATCATGCCGAGGGGAGTGAATCAGCAGCTGTCCGCAGAGTTCCCTCAATAGCCCACCATGGCGTCGAGCTCCTGTGCGCGCTCGGCGGTCTCGCGCAGCATGCACTCATTCGCGGAGACTCTCGCCAGGGTCCCGCCCGCCGTGGCATAGAACTGGCAGTTGGCATCGCGATACTGGATCCACAGCCTCTGGGCCTGCAGCAATGACTGACGGCGCTCCTCGGAAAGCGACTCACGCAGTGCCCGGTAGTTTTCATTCAGTCGGGCATCCTGCATCGCAAGCTCCTCGGCAATGCAGTCGATCATGTCCACGGTGACGCCGCCCGCTTCCTCCATGCAGGCGGCATAGCCAGGCGTGTAGCGCTCATTGGCGTGGGCGAGTGATGGCAACGCCAGGCAGAGCATCATGATCCCGATTTTCTTCATCAACGCCTCTTTCGGTCAGTGGTTGCAAGGTCTCGGCACACGTCGTGCCAGAAGGGTTCGCCTGCGGAACACGTCGAACCATTGCTCCGCGTTACAATACGCCCTTCTCTTTCAGGTACACGAGACCGACGATGACGGCCAGGATCACGGGACCGCCATACCAAAGCAGCCTGTTGAAGGAGACGAACGACGTCTCGCTGGCCGCCGACTCCAGCCGAACCAGTTCCTCTTCCGGCAGGCCCGTGGTGACTCGATGATCCGCATCTTCCAGAAAGGCACAGGCGTCGTGATACTGCGAATCCAGCAAGATCCATAGCCCCACTTTCAAGGCACCGGTCACCACGCCGGAGGCCACATGGGAGTGACGTGACGATATGTGCGTGGGAATTCCCTCCCTGCGCAGTCTCGATGCGGCATCCTGGGCTTGCATCACGTCTTCATACTGCCTGATCAACCGCACGGCGCCCCTCCCATTTGCCCCGGTGCACCAGGCCGACCGGTTCGCTGCCCGCCACCAGAAGCCGGCCACTGGCTCCTTGGCGTGCCACTCTCATTCGTAGTCGACCTTGATGATGGCGTCATGCACCTCGGCACGCACGACGAGCCCAGGCGTAAAGTACATGGGGTCACTCTCGATGATCTTGCCATCCGCATGTTCGACGATGAAGGTGATGGCGGCCTCGTCGTCGATGGCGAACGCCAGCGTTTCCCCTGGCGCAATGCCCCCTATGCTACGCGTGTGGTCGCGCCAGCTAACCGTCAGTTCGATGGGCGCGGCCGTCCGATTCATCGCCTCGAGATTCGACGCGTCAACGAATGGAGAGAGGAAGCCAGCCAGCAGCGCGACTCCAATACCGGCGAGGATGCCCACCGAGAGCAGCATCCGTTTCATGGCGGGCCTCCGCCTGACAATTCGATCGACGCCATCATAAGACGCATGATGCTTTATGCTCAGGCATGGTACGAGCAACCGGCGATGCGCACCTCACCCTCGTGTTCTTCGAAGCCATACATCAGCAACCCCGGCGCTTCGCGCTTCTCGAACTCCACCTTCCAGATCACGATCACGTTATCCGGGTTGCGATGTATCGCCACCAGCTCCCCGATACGGTGCACGCCATAGGTGTCGTAGCTTTCCTCGATCTGGCGCTGGAACTCGGCTTCCGGAAAGACCCGCTCCCCTTCATCGAGAATCAGGTAGCGACAAAATGCCTGGTAGTCCTTGTCGTTCCATGACGCTTCGGTGTGCTCCGCCAGCGGCCTGACCACATCCAGAAGCTCGCTATCGCTGAGAGACGTCAGTTTCATGCTACCTCCTTGTCAAAGCTGAAATATCACGACGTGAAACGGGGGACGGGACCGATCCCGATCATTTGCTCGATGCTCGCAGGTCCTCGCCGACGGGCTATCGCCCATGAAAGGTCAACTCACCCAGGATAGCCAATCCGCCTTTCACGATAACGTTATCGTCGGCATGTTGGTGTCATCGAGAAAAAGCCGGCAACGCCCATCTTTCCAAGCACTCACCACAGGCCAAGCTGAAGGGCGACCCAGCGCCCCGGCAGCAGGGTGCCAGCAAAGGCACCGAGCAGGCCGGTGTAGGCACCCAGCATCCATTGACGATGCTGCCGCACCCTACTCCTGAGAATTGAAGTGAGCGCCATGGCAAGCGACACGAGAATCCAGCCAGACAGCAAGTGGATGGGCCCCAGATTCCCGATCAGTGGCGATACCCCGCCGCCCAGCCAGAACGAACTCAGCGCCGAAGTGGCCATCGCCACCACCCAGGCCAGCCCCAGCAGCCAGTGCGACCGGGTGCCCTTGCGCATCAGCAGGATCGGCACGCCGAGTCCCAGGGCCAGGAAGGACGCATAGAGGTGAAGGGTGAACGCCATGAAGCCTCTCGATACTGTGCCTACTATATTATGCAACTAGTTGCATAATATAGTACTGAACCGCTTCCCTATGCAACTATATGCATACCATTCCACTCACTCCCATGGTGCTTAATGTCCCTACGCGCCGTCTTGCTGATCACCCTGCAACAGGAGCCCGGCACCGGATACGACATCCTCCAGCGCTTCCAGTCCGGCCTTGTCCATGTCTGGCAGGCCAGCCATCAGCAGATCTACCGGGAGCTCGACCGCCTTCGCATCGAGGGCCTGCTGAGATGCGAGACGCTGCCCCAGGGTGAGCGCCCAGCTCGCAAGGTCTATTACCTGACGGAAGCGGGCCTGGAAGCCCTGAAAGACTGGCTGGCTGCTCCGTTGGCAGCTGGTTCGGTACGAGAGCCCCTGTTCGCCAAGTTCTTCGCCTGGGAAAGCTGGCCGGTCGAGGCCCGCCGGCAGGAACTCACCGAGTTGCAAGAGCAGCTCCGCGACCGCTTGGCCACCTATGCCGACATCGAACAGCAGTGGTTCTCACACCCCGAAAGCCTGACTCCCGCCCAGCGTGCGCCCAGGCACACGCTGCGCCTCGGCCAGCGGCTGACGACGACATGGCTGGCGTGGCTCGAGGAAGTGCTCCAAGACGCCTCGAGCACACAGGACGATTCAACACAAAACTTCTGAGATACGCGGTCTATACGGCAACACGACCTACCTATCGCATCATCAATGGCGTATTATCCTGCCAACGGTGGATGTACCCGATCCGCTGTTCCTTCGGCGGCCCTACCCGGGCCGCCGATTCTTTCAGGAGAACCACCATGTCCTCTGATCCCGTCACGCTGATGGTGGCGCGCCGCGTGGCCCGTGGGCGCTACCGCGACTTCATGCATTGGCTCGAGGAAGGCCGCGAGCTCGCCGCCGACTTCGCCGGCTACCTGGGCTCCGGCGTGCTGGCCCCGCCGCCCGCCGACGACGAGTACCAGATCATCTTTCGCTTCCGCGACGCCGAGACCCTGGCGGCCTGGGAACATTCGGCCTCGCGCCGAGCCTGGCTGGCCCGCGGCCAGGGCCTGTTCGAGGCGCCCCAGGAGCATCGCGCCACCGGCCTGGACCGCTGGTTCCAGCAGCCCGGCACGCCGACTCCCCCACGCTGGAAGCAGGCCATCGCCATCTGGCTGGCGTTCTTCCCGGTCTCGCTGGGCTTCCAGGTACTGTTCGGCGATGCCCTGGCTGCGCTGCCGCTGGTGCCCCGCGTGCTGGCCGGCACCCTGATGCTCACGCCGGTGATGGTGTTCCTGTTCATCCCGCTGTCGACCCGGCTGCTGGGGCCCTGGCTACGCGGCGAACCGTGGCGCACGCCCCTGCTGCGTCGCCGATCGACCTGATCGACGTCGCCTCCCCCCGCCCCACCTCCGGCGGCGGGGGGGACCGGCTCCTTCACCTCACCGATGAAACTGCTTCTCCCGCTCGGGTTGCCAGAAAATGGCATCGATCCGAAGGCGGGCTTCGGTTGCGTTGGGCAGCGGCCATTCGATGATGTCGCCGACCCTGAGGCCGATCAAGGCCGCACCGATTGGCGCCATGACGGAGATACCATCCTCCACGCTTCCCAGCGAATGGGGATACACCAGGGTGCGAATCATCTGTCGACCACGACTCAGGTCACTGAAGCGGACCTGACTGTTCATACTCACCACGTCATCCGGCATATTCTCGGGGTCGAGAACCTCCCCTCGCGCCAGCTCTTCTTCCAGCAGCTGTGCGACAGCCAGGTCCTTGTCGGTAGCGTCATCGATCAAGCGCTGTAAGCGTTCCGCATCGAGACGGTTGATGATGATGGGAGGACGCTGTCCCATGTTCACTCTCCTTGGAAAGCAAAAAGTCACGCAGCCAAAGCTGGACTGACGTTGGATCAACGATATTCGTGACGACCAACGAAAAGCAGCCCTTCCCCGGAAGGAAAGGACTGCCTACTTGAGTCAGTATAAAGGATCGTCCCAACAAAGGCGATCAGGACAGTCCCTGTTCGATCATGGCATCGGCCACCTTTCTGAAACCGGTGATATTGGCCCCCAGTACCAGATTGGACGGATCTCCGAATTCTTCCGCCGTCGTGGCGCACTGTTGATGGATATTGGCCATGATGTTCCGGAGCTTTTGATCGACCTTTTCCATCGGCCATTGCACCATGCTGCTGTTTTGCGCCATTTCCAACTGGCTGGTCGCCACGCCTCCGGCATTGGCCGCCTTGCCGGGGCCATAGGCAATCCCCGCGTCGAGAAAGCACGCCACGGCCTCCTTGGTGCTCGGCATGTTGGCCCCTTCACTTACGCAGCGCACGCCGTTGGCGAGCATCACCCGGGCATCGGCGCCCGCCAGTTCGTTCTGGGTAGCACAGGGAAAGGCGACATCCGCAGGAATATGCCAGACGCCGTTGCCATCGCGGGGATAGTCGCACATCGGTATATACCGCGCCCGAGGGCACTCGCTCAAGTAGTGCTCCAGCGATGTACGCTCGACCTCCTTGAGCCTCTTGAGCACGGCCAGGTCGATGCCTTCAGGATCATGAATAGTGCCGCGAGAGTCGCTGCAGGTGATGGGCAACGCGCCCAATTCGTAGAGCTTCTCGATGGTGTAGATGGCAACGTTGCCCGCCCCTGACACCAGGCAGCGTTTTCCATCAAGACCATCGCCACGCGCCGCCAGCATGTTCTGTGCGAAATAGACCGCCCCATAGCCGGTGGCTTCCTTGCGACCGAGCGAGCCGCCCCAGGCGAGTCCCTTGCCTGTCAGGATGCCTTCGTAGCGGCCCGTCAACCGTTTGTACTGCCCATACAGATAGCCGATTTCCCGCGTCCCGACACCGATATCCCCCGCGGGAACATCGCAGGTCGGACCGATATGGCGATACAGCTCGCTCATGAAGGACTGGCAGAAGCGCATGATCTCGCCGTCGGATCGGCCCCTGGGGTCGAAATCGGCGCCCCCTTTACCACCACCCAGCGGCAGGCCGGTCAGGGCATTCTTGAAAATCTGCTCGAATCCCAGAAACTTGATGGTGCCGGAGGTCACGCTGGGATGAAAACGAAGTCCGCCCTTATAGGGCCCGAGTGCCGAGTTGAATTGCACCCGATAGCCCTTGTTGACTCTTACTCGTCCCGTGTCGTCCAGCCAGCTGACACGGAACATGATTTGACGTTCAGGCTCGACGATTCTCTCGATGATGCCGTGGTCATGGTAGCGAGAGTGGTGCTCGAATAGTGGACGCAGGCATTCCAGGACTTCTTCCGTGGCCTGATAGAACTCTGACTGTGCAGGACTACTTTGCTTGAGTCGCGTCAATGTGTCGTGAACGTAGGGCATGTAGGCGTACCATTGGCAGAAAAAAACGTGTATCCGCTGGCCAGAGCATGCCGATATTTAACTGCCGGATAACGCCTCCTGCATACCCTATGCCTGTTAGGCATGGACAAAAATTCCACGCTATCGAGACCAAAGTCTAAGGTCCAATGCCATAGCGAGCTTCTCTCAGGTGTTTCTCATAAACGCATAATCAACGACATTCATGTGCCGAACCTTCCGAGAACTTCCCGTCACTCCGCCACCAGGCCCATCCCGTCGAACACGGTGGCATGATAGGCTAGACTCGCCTTTCACCTCCGGAGCCAGACCATGACCGCCGCCCAGTTCCTCGAGAAGCTGGTGGGCTTTCCCACCGTCTCCCGCGACTCCAATCTGGACCTGATCGCCTTCATCGAGGCCTGGCTCGACGAGTACGGCGTCGAGCACTGGCGCGTCGACAGCGACGACGGCAGCAAGGCCAACCTGCTGGCCCGCATCGGTCCCGCGGTGGAGGGCGGCGTGGTGCTCTCCGGCCATACCGACGTGGTGCCGGTGGACGGCCAGCCCTGGTCGACCGATCCTTTCACGTTGACCGACAAGGGCGACGGCCGCCTCTACGGTCGCGGCACCTGCGACATGAAGGCCTTCATCGCCTGCGCTCTGGCCGAAGTGCCACGCTGGGTCGAGCTCGAACTGGAGAAGCCGATCTATCTGGCGTTCTCCTACGACGAGGAGGTCGGCTGCATCGGCGCACCGCGGCTGATCGAGCGGCTGATGGCCGACCACCCGCGTCCGGCAGCGGTGTTCGTCGGCGAACCGACGCTGATGGCGCCGGTGGTCGCCCACAAGGGCGCCACTAACCTGCGCACCACGGTGACCGGCCGCGCCTCGCACTCCAGCCAGGTCAATCAGGGCGTCTCGGCGATCCACGTGGCCGCTCGGCTGGTGACCTTCATCGAAGACGTGATGACCGATCTCAAGGCCGAGGGACGCGTCGACGAGGCCTTCAACGTGGTCCACTCGAGCCTGCACGTCGGCAAGATCCAGGGCGGCACGGCCATCAACATCATGGCTCGGGAGTGCAGCTTCGACTGGGAGATTCGCCACCTGCCCTCGGACCGCTTCGAAGATCTGGTCGGCCGGGTCGAGGCCTATGCCGAGGAGCTGCAGGCCGAGATGCGCCAGCGCGCCCCGGAGGCCGGCATCCACACCGAGCGGCTCAATGTCACGGTGCCGGCGCTGGCCGACGACAACAACGCCGACGTGCTCTCGCTGTGCCGAGAACTGTTAGGAGAGAGCCGAGATCTGGTCGGCGAGGCCCCCGCCGGCGCCGTGGCCTACGCCACCGAGGCCGGCCAGTTCCAGCGCGCCGGCCTGCCCACGGTGATCTGCGGCCCGGGCAGCATCAGCCAGGCCCACCAGCCCGACGAGTACCTGGAGATCGAGCAGCTGGAGGCGGGCTCGGCCTTCATGCGGGCGCTGGGCAAGCGGCTGAAGAAGGAAGCCTGAAGATGCCGCGACTGGTGATCGTCAAGACCGGCGATTCCTTCGCCGACGTGGTCCGCGACCATGGCGACTTCGAGGCGCTGTTCCGCGCCCAGCTGGCGCCGGTGTGTGAGGGCCTCGACCTCGAGGTGTTCGATGCCCGCCACGATGATGCTCCGCCGGCGCTCGGCGCCGACGACGGCCTGGTGATCACCGGCTCCCATGCCATGGTCAGCGACGCCGAGCCCTGGAGCGAGGCGCTCAAGCCCTGGCTGCGCCAGGCGCTGGCCGACGATATCGCCATGTTCGGAGTCTGCTATGGCCACCAACTGATGGCGGCGGCCTTCGGCGGCGAGAGCGGCTATCATCCGGCAGGCCGCGAGACCGGCACCCACCGGGTGCGACTGACCGAGTCCGGGCGTCGCGACCCGCTGCTGGGCGCCCTGCCCGAGGCCTTTTCGGCCCAGCTCACCCATGCCCAGTCGGTGCTCGCCGCGCCGTCGAGCGCCGAGGTGCTGGCCGAGAACAATCACGATCCCTATCAGGCGCTGCGCTACGGGCCGCGCCAATGGAGCGTACAGTTCCACCCGGAATTCACCCCGGCGGTCATGCGCGCCTACCTGCATCACCAGTATCAGGGTCTGGCCGACCAGGGCCGAGACCCGGAGGCGTTACTGGCGGCGGTGGCCCCCACCCCGGAAGCCACCGGCCTGTTGCGACACTTTTGCGAGCTGTTGCAAAGAGTCGACGATACGGCCTGACACCAAGGTCATATTGACGAAATGTGCAACATACCACACGATATGTTGAAACTTCTTCGGATGCACGACTCGTGAAGGACAGGCAGCGCAAGACATCTCCAAGGCCCAGCGTGGCCGACTTCCTGGCCGAGGCCATCTTCTCCGGCCGCTACCAACCGGGCGACTTCGTCCCCAAGGAAGTCGACCTCTGCGAGCAGTTCGCGATCAACCGTTCGGCGGTGCGCAGCGACCTGCGCCAGTTGGTGGACGTGGGCATCATCGAGCGCATTTCGGGCCATGGCTCCAAGGTCCGCGAATATGCCGAGTGGAACATCCTCGACCCCCAGGTCACCAACTGGATGACCCGCTATGCGACCCCCAACCCACGCATCCAGCAAGAGATCCTGTCGTTCCGCCTCGACGTCGAGCCCTATGTGGCGATGACCGCCGCCAAGCGCGCCACCGCACGCGACCTGGTGGCCATCGAGGAAGCCTTCGAGGGCATGGGGCAGAACCTGCATGGCGCCGACGGCCAGGACGGCCGGCTGCACAGCGACTTCGATGTCGCCTTCCATGTCGCCATCTTCAAGGCCACCCACAACATCGTCTGGGCACAGCTCTCACACATCCTGCGCCCCTCGATCTACATGCTGATCGAGAAGTCCAACGTCAGCGCCAGCGATCCCGAGGAAAGCCTGGAGCGACATCGCCAGCTGATGGAGTGCATCCGCGCCCGCCAGCCACGCGAAGCCTTCCTGGCCGCCCAGGCAGTGCTGAAGGGCACCGCCGACGCGCTGGGCATCGAGCCCGGCGACAGCGCCCTGGGGCGCCAGCTCACCTTCAGCTGAGACATGCCATGACAACCGCGGCGGACGCCCTCCCAAGCGCCCGCCGCAGCCTCTTCCCTCTTCCCTCTTCCCTCTTCCCTCTTCCCTCTTCCCTCTTCCCTCTTCCCTCTTCCCTCTTCCCTCTTCCCTCTTCCCTCTTCAGTGATTGTCCCGCGGCGGGCTGACCCGGGCCACGTCGCGATACTTCGTCGCCGGTGCCAGGGTCATGCCGCGGTCCAGCGGCTCGACCATCGAGCGCTGAATCTCCTGCCAGGGCGTCTGGTGTCCGGGGTAGCGATAGCCTCCCTCGGCCTCCAAGCGCTCGCGGCGTGCGGCCAACTCGGCGTCGTCGACCATCAGCGTCACCTCGCAGCGGCCGAGGTCCACCCGCAGCCGATCGCCGCTCTCGAGTAGCGCCAGCGGCCCACCGGTGGCGGCCTCCGGCGAGGCGTTGAGGATCGACGGCGAACCCGATGTCCCCGACTGGCGCCCGTCTCCCAGGCACGGCAGGGAGTCGATGCCGGCGCGGATCAGCGCCTCCGGCGGCTGCATATTGACCACCTCGGCGCCGCCGGGGTGGCCCACCGGGCCGGCGCCGCGCATCACCAGGATGGTGCGTTCGTCGATGCCGAGCGCCGGGTCGTCGATGCGCGCGTGGTAGTCCTCCGAGCCGTCGAACACCACCACCTTGCCTTCGAAGGCGTTGGGGTCCTCGGGGTCCTCGAGGAAGCGCTGGCGGAAGTCCGCGGCGATCACGCTGGTCTTCATCAGCGCCGAGTCGAACAGGTTGCCCTTGAGGTTGAGGAACCCCGCGTGCTCGACCAACGGATTGGCGTAGCGGCGGATCACCTCGTCGTCGGCGGTCTCGCGCCCGGCCAGGTTCTCGGCCAGGGGGCGGCCGTTGACGGTCGGTACCTCGCCGTGGAGACGGCCGGCGCTCAGCAGCTCATGCATCACCGCCGGCACGCCGCCGGCGCGATGGAACTCCTCGCCGAGATAGGCCCCGGCCGGCATCACGTTGGCCAGCAGCGGCACGTCATGGCCGAGGCGCTGCCAGTCGTCGTTGCCGAACTCGATCCCGGCATGGCGGGCGATGGCGTTGATATGGATCGGCGCATTGGAGGAACCGCCCAGCGCCGAGCAGGTGACCACCGCGTTCTCGAACGCCTCGCGGGTCAGGATGTCGCTCGGCCGCGTATCCTCCCAGATCATGTCGACGATGCGCTCGCCGGTCTGGTAGGCCACCGCGCCGCGCTCCTTGTAGGGTCCGGGGATCATCGCCGAGCCGGGCAGGCTCATGCCCAGCGCCTCGGCCAGCGAGTTCATGGTCGAGGCGGTGCCCATGGTGTTGCAGTGGCCCACCGAGGGCGCGGAATCGGCGATCCGCGACAGGAACTCGGGGTAGTCGATGTTGCCGGCGGCCAGGCGCTTGCGCATCTCCCACACCACGGTGCCGGAGCCGACGCGCTCGGCGCCGCGCCAGCCGTTGAGCATCGGCCCACCGGACAGCACGATGGCTGGGATGTTGACCGTAGCCGCGGCCATCAGGCTGGCCGGGGTGGTCTTGTCGCAGCCGGTGGTCAGCACCACACCGTCCAGCGGGTAGCCGTGCAGCACCTCGACCAGGCCCAGGTAGGCCAGGTTGCGATCCAGCGCCGCGGTGGGACGGCGCACGTTCTCGTGGATCGGATGCAGCGGGAACTCGAAGGGCACCCCGCCGGCGGCGCGAATGCCGTCCTTGACCCGTTTCACCAGCTCGAGGTGGTGGCGGTTGCAGGGCGTAAGGTCGGAACCCGACTGGCAGATGCCGATGATCGGGCGGCCGCTGGTCAGCTCCTCCAGGGTGATGCCCTGGTTCATGTAGCGCTCCAGGCACAGCGCGGTGGTGCCGGGATGGTCCGGGTTGTCGAACCACCACCGCGAGCGCAGGCGGTCGGGGGTCATGCGGCGATCGCTCATGTCGTCCAGAGCCTCAGTGCGAATGCCGCGGCACGTCGGCGCCGCGCATGCCGACCAGAAAGTCGAAGTCGCAGCCTTCGTCGGCCTGCAGCACGTGCTCGATGTAGAGCTGGCGGTAACCGCCGCTGCGGGCGATCTCCTTCGATGCCGCGGTCGGGTCGCCCTCGGCCAGGCGCGAGGCGAGTTCGGCCTCGTCGACCTCAAGGTGCAGCCGGCCGGTGTCGCAGTCGAGCTCGATCCAGTCGCCGTTGCGCACCGCCGCCAGCGGGCCGCCGGCCGCCGCTTCCGGGGCCACGTGCAGCACCACCGTGCCGTAGGCGGTGCCGCTCATGCGGGCGTCGGAGATGCGCACCATGTCGGTGACGCCCTGCTCCAGCAGCTTGGACGGCAGGCCCATGTTGCCGACCTCGGCCATGCCGTGATAGCCGCGCGGCCCGCAGTTCTTCATCACCAGGATGCTGTCGGCGTCGACCTCCAGGTCGGGATCGTTGATACGTGCCTTGTAGTCGTCGAAGTTCTCGAACACCACCGCTCGGCCGCGATGCTGCATCAGCTCGGGGCTCGCCGCCGAGGGCTTGAGCACCGCGCCGCCCGGCGCCAGGTTGCCGCGCAGCACGCACATGCCGCCGTCCTCGCGCAGCGGATTGTCCAGCGGGCGGATCACCTCGTCGTTGTAGAGCGGCGCCTCGCAGACGTTTTCCCACAGCGTTTTGCCATTGACGGTCAGGGCGTCCTTATGGGGCAGGCGGTCGGCCTCGCCGAGACGCTTGAGCACCGCGGGCAGGCCGCCGGCGTAGTAGAACTCCTCCATCAGGAAGCGCCCCGAGGGCTGCAGGTCGACGATGGTCGGCGTGCCGCGGCCGATGCGCGTCCAGTCGTCCAGCGCCAGGTCAACGCCCATGCGGCCGGCAATGGCCTTGAGGTGGATCACCGCATTGGTCGAGCCGCCGATCGCCGCGTTGGTGCGGATGGCGTTCTCGAAGGCCTCGCGAGTCAGCACCTTCGACAGCTTCAGGTCCTCGTCGACCATCTCGACGATGCGGTTGCCGGACAGATGCGCCAACACGTAGCGGCGCGAGTCCACCGCCGGGATCGCCGCATTGTGCGGCAGCGAGGTACCCAGGGACTCCGCCATGCAGGCCATGGTCGAGGCGGTGCCCATGGTGTTGCAGGTGCCCGCCGAGCGCGACATGCCGGCCTCGGCGGCCATGAAGTCGTGGATCGAGATCTTGCCCGCCTTGACCTGCTCGGAGAGCTGCCAGACCACGGTGCCAGAACCGATGTCCTTGCCCTCGTGCTTGCCGTTGAGCATCGGCCCGCCGGTCACCACGATGGTCGGCAGATCGCAGCTGGCCGCGCCCATCAGCAGCGCCGGGGTGGTCTTGTCGCAGCCCACCAGCAGCACCACCGCGTCCATCGGATTGCCGCGGATCGCCTCCTCGACGTCCATGCTGGCCAGGTTGCGGGTGAACATGGCCGTAGGCCGCAGATTGGACTCACCGTTGGAGAACACCGGAAACTCGACCGGGAAGCCGCCGGCCTCGAGGATCCCCTTCTTGACGTGTTCGGCAATCTTGCGGAAGTGCGCGTTGCAGGGCGTCAGCTCCGACCAGGTGTTGCAGATGCCGATAATCGGCTTGCCCTGGAACTCATGGTCGGGAATCCCCTGGTTCTTCATCCAGCTGCGATACATGAAGCCGTTCTTGTCGGCGCTGCCGAACCACTCGGCGCTGCGCAACCGGCGCTTGCTGTCAGTCATGGTGTCTCTCCTCCATCGCGTCTCGTGCCTGTCGCTCGCCTCGCATGCCGCGCTCCGAGGGCGGCACGGCCATGGCATGACGGTAGCCGGAAGTCGTCGCGTAGTCGACACATACGAAAGTATATGTTGAACAAATATCTCGTATGTACAACATTTAAGGCCCGCGACGCACCGTCAGACAAGACGCCGCGACACAACAACAGCTTCGATGGAGAGTTCAGATGCCCAACCTCAAGCCCAGCCTGCTGCTCACCGGCACGGCGCTGATGCTCGGCCTGTCCACGGCCCAGGCGGCGGAGTACGAATGGAAGTTCCAGGCCTCGGAAACCGCCGGGGAGCCCAGCTTCCAGATCAAGCAGGAGTGGGCCGAAAAGATCGAGACCATGACCAACGGACGCGTATCGATCGAGGTCATGCCGATCAATTCCGTCGTCGGCCCCACCGAGACCCTGCAGGCGGTGTCCTCCGGCATCATCCAGGGCCACATGACCGATCCCAGCTACTTCTCGGGCCAGAATCCGGCGTTCGGCATGCTCGGCAACTTGGTCGGCGCCTGGAGCGATCCTTACGACTTCCTGGAGTACATGAAATACGGCGGCGGCGAAGAGCTTTATAACGAGCTGGCCTCGCCCTACGGCACCCACCTGATCAGCGCCGCCACCTTCCCGCTGGAGTCGATCCCGTCCACGGTCGAGATTGATTCCATCGACGATTTCCAGGGCCTCAAGATCCGCGCGCCCCAGGGCATGGTCTACAACATCTTCGAGCGTATCGGCGCCACGCCGGTCAACCTGCCGGGCTCCGAGGTCTACACCGGCCTGGAGAAGGGCGTGATCGATGCCGCCGACTCCACGGTGCTGTCCAACAACGACGCCATGGGCATCCACGAGTTCGCGCCCTACCCGCTGTATCCGGGCTTCCACTCCATGCCGATGATCGCCGTGTCGCTCAACAAGGAGATCTGGGACGGCCTGCCCGAGGAGCTCAAGACCACCCTCGAGACCGCCTTCGACGGCATGGCCTACGACCTGATCGCGCGGCTCAAGGCGCAGGACATCGAGACCCTGCAGGCGCTCAACGACAACCCCAACGTCACCCCCATCGACCTCTCCAACGAGGAGCGCAAGGCATTCCGCCAGGCCGCCGAGCAGGAGTGGCGCGAATGGGCCGGTCGCAACGAGATGACCCAGAAGGTCTACGACTCCGCCACCGCCTTCCTGACATCCCGCGGCCTGCTGTAACCCCTAGACCGACGGCGCCCGTCCGGCGCCGTCCTCGTCCCCACGACCATGGCGGCGCCTCGGCGTCGCCAGGAGGAGTCATGTCTTCCCCCCTTCCCGACGATCGCCTCGCGCTCTATGACGAGCCCGTCACCGCCCACGAGACCGCGGCCGCCCCCGAGGCCCGCGGCGCCTTCGACCGCGGCGTGATCCTGGCTGCCCGTGGCGCCGCCTGGCTGGTGTTCATCGCCATGGCGATCAGCGTCTATGAGGTCATCATGCGCTACGGCTTCGGTTCGCCCACCTCCTGGGTCCACGAGAGTGTGGTGATGCTGGTGGCGGTCGGCTTCGCCCTGGGCGGCCCGGCGGCGCTGGCCAGCGACCGCCATATCCGCGTCAAGGTGCTCTACGACGCCGTCGGCCCACGCTTCCGCCTGTGGCTCGATCGCTTCAACGACCTGGTGACCTTCGGCTTCTGCCTGGGCATGAGCTATGCCGCCTACACCATGTTCTGGTCGGCCTCTCACAACCCCATGGGCGAATGGCAGCTCGAGCGCTCCGGCACCTCCTGGAACCCGCCGTTCCCGGCCCTGGTGAAGGGCGTGATCCTGCTGGCACTGGCGATCATGTGCGTCCAGGCGCTGCTGCACCTGAGCCGCTCGCTGCGTCGCCGGCCCGATACCGTATCCAAAGAGACAGACTCATGAGCATTGCCGACGGAACCCTGCTGCTGGTGGGGCTGATCTTCGCCCTGCTGGTCACCGGCCTGCCGCTGGCCTTCATCACCGGCCTGGTGGCGCTCGGCTTCACCTTCGGCTGGTTCGGCGCCGACGCCCTGCCGCTGGTCACCAGCCGCGTCTACGGCTTCGTCACCGAATACTCGCTGGTGGCGGTGCCGATGTTCGTGCTGATGGCCTCGTTGCTCGACCGATCGGGGATCGCCAAGGACCTGTTCAACGCCATGCGCGTGT
>NZ_JBIEKH010000154.1:0-446 GCF_043496985.1 Halomonas sp. B23F22_20 | reverse complement strand
ATCTCTCCGTTGTACAGATCCATGACCGGTGATAGGTAGAGCTTCTGACCAGCGATCTTGAATTCCGTGATGTCCGTCACCCACCGCTGGTTGGGGCGCTGGGCCTGAAAGCGACGCTGCAACGTATGAGGGGCGGCGTAGCCTTCCTCGCCTCGGTAGGCACGATAACGCTTGGGACGAACCAGGGACTTCAAGCCCAGCTGTTGCATCAACCGCTGGACGGTCTTGTGGTTGATCGCCTCACCGGCCTGTCGCAGGACGGCGGTGATGCGACGGTAGCCATAGCGCCCTTTGTGGCGATCGTAGATCGCCCGGATACGCGCCTTCAGAGCCGCGTACCGATCGTCAGTGCCCAAGGCCTTGATCTGGTAGTAGAACGTGCTGCGCGGCAGCTCGGCCGCCCGCAGCAGCAGCGCCAGCGGATGCTCATGCCTTAATCCTTGGAC
>NZ_JBIEKH010000153.1:0-514 GCF_043496985.1 Halomonas sp. B23F22_20 | reverse complement strand
GGTGATCAGCCGATGGATCCGCTACTACAACGACGTACGGCCACATCAGTCTCTGGGCTATGTGGCTCCCCGAGCACACCCAGCATTAGCCGCGTAGGGTGAGCAGAAACTAGGGGGTCATTACACCAGCTTTGCCCATGAATCGTCCGGCCCCATAAAATGGCCGCAAAATACACCCCCTGGCATCAGCGACTGAGAGATGCCATCCCAAACTCGTGAAAACAGAACTGGATCACAAAAAAACAAACTGGAGCAAGCGCTTATGAGAGAGGCTTTCGGATATTTAAAGCCCTCGAAACTGCACACTTGAGGAAACAGCTTCTCTCTAGAGCCCACCGGCCTCAGCTCTATTAATCTAGCTGTAGGGTCCCGGATGATCAGATGAGTCATAGAAGTTATCCTTTGCTGGCCGCCAAGGAGCTTCTTCAACAGTTCATCCGGGAGCAAGGATATGGACATCAAGCTACATAAACAGGCGACCACCACACCGAAGATCCGGGCCGAGATCCAGGCA
>NZ_JBIEKH010000152.1:0-516 GCF_043496985.1 Halomonas sp. B23F22_20 | reverse complement strand
ACAGGTCAAAACAAACAAGAATGCAGCCAGGCGGTGGATGCTGAGCCAGAAGTCAGAAACCTTTTATTCCGACTCACATTTCTATGCTTTCGTATCTCTTCCACCTCATGGGGAGCGACCTGCCTTCCACATCGTGCCTAGCGAAGTTGTAGCCAATCAGATTAATAAAAGCCATCGGAATTGGCTTGCAGGAACGAAAGCTAATGGTGAGTCACGAAAAGACTCTCCAATGAGAATTTTTGACGAGACATGTGGAGAGTTCCTAGAGGCCTGGCACTTGCTAGAGCTATGACGAACTGATTCTGTGGAACATCTCATACATCGCCGCCCACGAGGCGGCTTTCTTGTATCTGGGGCCCTGCCCGGCCCTCGCAGGTCGATCAAGGAGACATGATCATGAGGCTATTCCTGACCAGCGAAGAGCTGGAGGAACTGACCGGCCGCAAGCGCCGGAAGGAGCAATGCGATGCCCTGGACTTGATGGGTATCCGCTGGAAGGCAAACGCCGCCGGCGAC
>NZ_JBIEKH010000031.1:0-40794 GCF_043496985.1 Halomonas sp. B23F22_20 | reverse complement strand
GGAAGGGGGCAGCAGATCGAGCTGCTCGCGAGACGCGCCGGTGATATAGCGTGCCATGATGAAAACTGCCCATCAGGAAACCTGATGGGCAGTGTGCCAGCCGAGGTTGTGTTTTGACACGGCCTGCATGGGGCGCCTTCTTGCGTTCGGCGTGAGCCTTGCCGAGCTCAGGAAAAGGCCTTCTCCAGGGCGAAGCGCGGCAGCGGCTCGCCTTGCACCTCGACGGTTTCCATGAACATGTCCAGCGGGCGCACCCACAGGCCATAGTCGCCGTAGAGGGCGCGATAGGTCACCAGCGGCTCCTCGGTCTCGCTGTGATGGGCCACGCCGATCACCTCGTAGAGCGGGCCCTTGTAGTGGCGATAGATGCCGGGCACGGGATGCGATACGTCCATGAGATCTCCGGGTCAGGGGGAGGAAGCGGCGTCGCGGGCCAGCCTGGCCAGGGTACGCGAGGCGGCCACGAAGCCGAAGCTGCCGGTGACGAAGGTCGCCGCGCCGAAGCCCGAGGCGCAGTCGAGGCGTGTGGCCTCGCCGTGGCCGGGCTTGGCATGGCAGATTTCGCCGTCGGCGCCGGGATAGACGAGCTGCTCGTCGGAGTAGACGCACTCCACCGAGAAGCGTCGCTTGGGGTTGCGCGAGAAACCGTGGTCGCGGCGCAGCCGCGAACGCACCTTGGCCAGCAGCGGGTCGTGCTCGGTGCGTGTCAGGTCGGCGACCTTGATGCGGGTCGGGTCGCTCTGGCCGCCCGCGGCGCCGGTCACGGTGATCGGCAGCTTGCGGCGCTTGCACCAGGCGATCAGCGCCGCCTTGGCCACCACGCTGTCGATGGCGTCGATCACGTGGTCGAGATCCTCGGGCAGCCGCTCGGCCAGGTTGGTGGGGGTCACGAAGGCGGCGTCCGCCACCACCTCGATGCCCGGCTGGATGGCCCGGCAGCGTTCGGCCAGCACCTCCACCTTGGGGCGGCCGACGGTGCCGTCCAGGGCATGCAGCTGGCGGTTGACGTTGGACACGCAGACGTCGTCGAGATCGATCAGCGTCAGCTTGCCGATGCCGGAGCGGGCCAGGGCCTCCACGGCCCAGCTACCCACGCCGCCGACCCCGATCACCGCCACATGGGCGGCGCGGAACCGGGCCAGGGCGCGGGCGCCGTAGAGGCGCCGAATGCCGCCGAAGCGCAGCTCGTGGTCGTCGGTCTCGAGAGAGGCGGGGTTCGGGAAGTCGTTCATGGCAGTTCACTGGGCTCGGGGGAGGGGGCGCGGCGGTTGGCGGGCAGGTGACCTGCCCAGCCGAAATGCTGGAACAGTTCGGTCATGGTCGCATCCAGGGCGCAGCCCAGGTCCAGTCGGTGGCCCTCCACCGGATGCTCGAGACTCAGGCCCACGGCGGCCAGCAGCAGCCGTGGGCAGTCGAGATGGTCGGCGAAGAAGCGGTTGTGCACGCCCTTGCCGTGCTTGGCGTCGCCGATGATCGGGTAGCCGCGCTGGGACAGGTGGCGACGGATCTGGTGACGCCGCCCGGTCAGCGGCCGAGCCTCCATCAGCGAGTAGCGGCTGGTGGGGTAGCGGTCGACCCGCACCGGCAGCTCGACGCTGTCAAGGCGCCGCACCTCGGTGATGGCCTCCATGGCTGGCATCTCGGCCTTGGGGCGGCGACCGTCCTCCTCACGCAGGGCGTACTCGAGGCGCTCGGCGGCCGGCCCGGTGCCGCGCACCACGGCGAGGTAGCGCTTGGCGACCCGGTGCTGCCCGAAGGCCTCGCCCAGGCGACGGGCGACCTCGGGCGACAGCGCGAACACCATCAGCCCCGAAGTGGGGCGGTCGAGGCGGTGCACCGGATAGACCCGCTGGCCCAGCTGGTCGCGCAGGGCCTGCAACAGGAAGTGGCGCTCGCCCCGGGCCAGAGCGCTGCGATGCACCAGCAGCCCAGAGGGCTTGTGCACGGCGACCAGGTGCTCGTCGTGATGGAGGATGGGCAGCGGTTCGGACATCGGCGGCTCGGGGATGTTGCGAGGGTGCCCATTGTCGCTGTGTGGCGTGTGGATGTCATCCATCGCCTTTCCGGCTTGTCCCCAGTGGCCTCTGCGCTGCCGGGACATAATATGGCAAGCTGAAGCGAGTTCCCCAACTCGCGAGACGACCATGAGCGACGCTTCCCGCCCCCATCTGGTGGTGCTGACCGGCGCCGGCATCAGCGCCGAGAGCGGTATCCAGACCTTCCGCGCTGCCGACGGCCTGTGGGCCGACGAGCCCGTGGAGGCGGTCGCCACTCCCGACGCCTGGGCCCGCGACCCCGAGCGGGTGCTGCGCTTCTACGACGCACGCCGCGACCAGGTGCGCCGGGCGAGCCCCAACGCCGCCCACCTTGCCCTGGCCCAGCTCGAGGCGGACGGTTTTCGGGTCAGTATCGTCACCCAGAACATCGATGATCTGCACGAGCGGGCCGGCTCGCGCCGCGTGCTGCACCTGCACGGCGAGATACTGATGGCGCGCTCCAGCGTCGACCCGGCGCTGCGCTATCCGCTGCCCCGGGGCGGCATCCGCCTGGGCGACCTGTGCGACAAGGGGGGGCAGCTGCGCCCTGACGTGGTGTGGTTCGGCGAGGCCGTGCCGCACTATCCTGCTGCCTGCGAGATCGTCGCCGAGGCCGACCTGCTGCTGGTGGTCGGCACCTCGCTGGCGGTGATGCCGGCCGCCATGCTGCTCGAGCAGGCACCGCTCGGCTCGCCCTGCGTGTTGGTGGACCCCGAGGCCCATGCCCTGGCGCCCCCGGGAGTGGCATGCCTCGCCACGCCCGCCGGTGAGGGCGTGCCAGGGCTGGTTCGCCACTGGCGCCACGAGGGGCGGCTGCGGGTGCCGGAGTGAGGTTTGGCTGCGGACGATGGGCTACGGGCTACGGGCTACGGGCTACGGGCTACGGGATACGGGCTATGGGCTATGGGCTATGGGCTATGGGCTGCGGGCATCAAGCTGCGGGCATCGAGCTGCGGGCGACGGGTATCGAGCTGTGGACTGCAAGCTGCGAGGCGTAAGTAGCTCGGGTTGGGAGGTGATGGCTGAGAGGTGAGGAAGAGAGGCGTCGTGGTCATGCTAGAATGGCGCTCCCCTTTCCGGCCCGATGATGCCCCATGCAGGACGACACTTCCCGCTCCGATCATGCCGATATCGATCCCGGTACCGGCCGACCGCGCCCGCCGCGTCGCGAGTTCAAGGCCCGCGGCAGCTTCGTGCGGCGCTGCGAGGGCTGCAACCTGCCGGCGCTGAACTGCCTGTGCCCTTATCGGGTGACGGCGGACAGTCGTACTCGCGTCTGGCTGCTGACCCATCCGCTGGAGCACTACAAGCCCACCAACACCGGCCGGTTGATCCGCGACGTGCTGCCTACCACCGAGGTCTTCACCTGGTATCGCACCGCGCCCGACCCGCGGCTGCTGGCGCTGCTCGAGGACGAGCGCTATGCGCCCTTCGTGATCTTCCCCGATGACCAGGAGGATTACGCTCATCGCGTCGTTGGCATGGAATGCGTGGCGGCGCGTCAGCAGGCAGGGCGGGTTCCGGTGTTCTTGATCCTCGATGGCACCTGGCGTCAGGCGCGTCGCATCTTCCGCAGGAGCCCCTACCTGGCCAACCTCCCGGTACTGCCGCTGTCCACCGACCGGTTGACCCGCTACCGGCTGCGCAAGCCGGCCTCCTCCGAGCACCTGTGTACCGCCGAGGTGGCTGTGGAACTGCTACGTCAGGCCGGCGACGTCGAGGCCGCCGGCCGGCTCGACGACTACTTCGACGTCTTCAACGACAGCTATGCCGCCAGCCGCCGCCACGGCAAGATCGCGTCGCCGACACCGGCCATGCAGCGGCTGCTGGCGGCGCGTTAGGCGGTACTCGCCGCCTGAGTGCGCCGGAAGAAGGCCGCCTGCACGCGCAGGGCCTGCCGGCCGTGCACCCAGTCGCGATGACGGATCACCTGACGCCGGAGCGTCTCGATCTGGGTGGTGTCGGTGTCGTGATAGCGTGCCTGGCGCTCACGAGGATTCCTCATTGCCCTCGGCGTCGCCCTGCAAACGCCGGTCGAGGATCTCCAGGGCCTCGACGAGGGTTTCTAGCCGGGCGTCGTCGAGATCGGCGAGCAGCGTCTTTTCGGCAGCCTGCAGGTCGGCGCGAAGGGTCGTCACGGCATCGCGTCCTGCCGAGGTCAGAAAGATTCGTTTGGTACGACGGTCCCGAGGGTCGCACTGCCGGCGGACCAGGCCTCTGGATTCCAGGCGATCCAGATGGCGCACCATGCTGGAGCCCTCCATGCCCACGAACTTGGCCAGGTCCTTCTGGCTGAGACCGTCGCCACCCGCTTCGAGATGGAACAGCGGCGCCCAGCTGGTATCGGTGTGGCCGGCGAGGGCCAGCCGGTGGTCGAGGGCGCGGCGCCAGCGGCGCGATACAGTGGTAAGGCGGATGCCGAAGCGTTCCCGGGCGGAGGTCGTTGTCATGCAATAAGTTCTCTTGCTAATTATTTTCCGACAACCTACCACGTCCGGCCGGGCTTGTCAGTCATTGCCCGCGCGCCACGTTGCAACGACCATAGGAGGCCGCGGGGCGACCCGCGAACGAACGAGCCGGAGAGGCCGCTAACCATCAACGCAAGGACACGTCATGTCATTCTTCGAACGCTTCAATCGCCTGTTTCCCGTCTGGGCGGTGCTGCTGGCGGCACTGGCTGCCTTCCAGCCGCAGCTCTTCACCGGCCTGGCCGGTAGCATCAAGACGCTGCTGGTGGTCATCATGTTCGCCATGGGGCTGACGCTCTCGAAGGCGGATTTCGCCCGGGTAGTGAAGTCGCCGGCGCCTATCGCGGTGGGCGTGGCGCTGCAGTTCCTGATTATGCCGGTGGCGGCGCTGGGGATCTCCCGGCTGCTGGGCCTGTCGGATGCCCTGACCATCGGCATGGTACTGGTCGGGGCCACCGCCGGAGGCACCTCATCCAACGTCATGACCTGGCTGGCCGGCGGCCGGGTAGCGCTTTCGGTGTCGATGACCATGGTCTCGACGCTGCTCTCGGTCGTCGCTACGCCGTTGCTGACCCTGCTGCTGGTCGGTCAGAGCGTCGACGTGCCGGTGGCGGGGATGCTGACCAGCATCGCCCAGCTGGTGGTGGCGCCGATCCTGATCGGGGTGATCGTCAATCACTGGCTGGGAGATCGCATCGCCCGGGTCGAGCCGGCGCTGGCGAGCCTGGCGATGCTGGCCATCGTGGTGATCATCGCCATCGTGGTGGCCCTCAATGCCGAGCGGCTGGCGACCCTGGGCCCGATCGTCGCGCTGGCGGTGGTTGCCCACAACGCCATCGGCCTGGCCGGCGGCTACGGCCTGGCTCGGGCGCTGCGCTTCGACGAGCGCACGGCCCGAACCATCGCCTTCGAGGTGGGGCTGCAGAACTCCGGGCTCGCCGTGGCGTTGGCCAACCAGTTCTTCACCGCCACGTCTGCCTTGCCGGGGGCGCTGTTCTCGGTATGGCACAACGTCTCGGGCTCGCTGCTGGCCGGCTGGTGGAAGCGTCGTTCGGCGGCTGACGAGCCGTCACCGGCGCTGCAGGCGCGCTGATCAGGGCCGCGGCACGACAAGGGCCCCGGGCAGTGATGCCCGGGGCCCTTTCGTCGTGGGGGGTGGCGATGTCAGCCGCCTAACAGGGCACCGGCGATGCGGAAGCCGGCGATCCAGGTGCCGGCGGCGGAGCCCAGGGTCGCGGCGAGGAACACCAGCAGGGTGCGCGAGACCCGGTTGCGCCACCAGCCCTTCAGTTCGGTGACGTCATGGCGCAGGGTGGCGAAGTCGCGCACCTTGGGCTTGCGCATGGCGAGCTCCACCCCGGCGGCCACGAAGCCGGCGCCGATGGTGGGGTTGAGCGAGGTCAGCGGCGCGGCCACCACGGTGGCGGCGACGGTCAGGGGGTGGGCCAGTGCCACCAGGGTGGCGGCGCCGGAGAGCACGCCGTTGATCAGGAACCATTCGGCCACCAGCTGCCAGCCGAGCTCGGTATTGCGCGAGAAGCCGATGGCGAAGCCGGTGAGTACCAGGGCGGTGATGACCCAGGGCAGCGCCTTCCACACCTTCGACGGCGGCGGCGTAGCCTCGAGCGTCTCGCGCTCAGGGGTCGGGGATTCTGGCAGCGGCCGCTCCAGATGCTCGGCCATGCCCTTGAGGTGGCCGGCGCCGATCACCACCAGCACGTGGCGGTAGCGCCCCGGTGGGCACTGCTCGGCCAGGCGCAGCACCATGTAGCGGTCGCGCTCGCTGATCAGCGGCGTGAACAGGGTCTCGGACTCGGCGGCAAACTCGCTGAAGGTGGACTCCAGCACGTCGCCCTCCTTGAGCCGTTCGATATCCGCCGCGGAGACGTCCTGCCGCGACAGCACTCCGCCGAGCAGCCCCGAGAACAGCGAGAAGCGCTGCCACCAGGGCACGTTGTGGTAGATACGCTTGAGCGTCACGCCGACGTCGCGGTCGATCAGCACCAGCGGCAGGTTTCGGGCCCGGGTCTCCTCGAGGGCGGCGCGCATCTCGGCGCCGGGCTCGATGCCGGACTGCTCGGCGACGCGCTGCTGGAAGGCGCCCAACGCCAGGCTGGCGGCCACCATGCCGGCCTTGCCCTGACGGAAGATCTGGAACAGGTCCTGCTCGCCCAGGGCGTCGGGATTGGCGAGATTCTGGTGACGCGAGTCGCACAGCTCGATGGCCACGGCATCGAACTCGCCGGAGTCGATCAGCTCGCGCACCTCGTCGGCGCTCTCGGCGGAGACGTGAGCGGTGCCCAGCAGGGTGTAGCGGGTCTCGCCCACCTGGAGGGTGCGGCGGGGACCGCCGCCGGCGGCCTGCTCGCGCTCGACGGTCGCGGTGTCCTGGGAGTCGGTCATGGACGCTCGGGTCTGAAGGGTGAAGGCTCGATTATCCACGAAGCCCGCCGGCGGGCCAAACCCGCCGGGGGCGCTTGCACCGGCTTTGCGAGTTGTCGCGGCACCGCGTCCGATGGAATGCCTGGGGACGCGCTGATTTATGCCGCGCGCAGCAATAAATCTGCGTTTTCCCTACTTGCGCCAGAACATCTGGGTGAACAGTACCAGCACGGTGAGGATTTCCAGGCGGCCCATCAGCATGCCGATGCACAACAGCCACTTGGCGGCGTCGGGCAAGGTGCTGAAATTGCCCGCCGGGCCGATGGTATCGCCGAGGCCCGGGCCGACGTTGGCGACCGCCGTCGCCGCGCCCGACAGCGCGGTGACCAGGTCCAGGCCGAGCAGCGAGAGCCCCAGGGCGAGCCCGGCGATGGTCAGGAAGAAGAAGAACGAGAAGGCGATGACGCCGCGGGTAACGTCATCGGTCAGCGGGTGGCCGTTGTAGCGGGCGGAAAAGACGCCGTTGGCGTGGACGAGGAAGCGTAGCTGGTTGCGCAGCAGGATGGTCGCGACCTGAAAGCGGAACACCTTCATGCCGCCGCTGGTGGAGCCGCTGCAGCCGCCGACGAAGGTCAGGTAGAAGAAGGCGACGACAGCTAACGGTCCCCAGGTGCTGTAGTCGTCCGCGGCATAGCCGGTGGTGGTGACCACCGAGACGACGTTGAAGGTCACCTGGGTCAGGGATTCGAAGGCCGCATCGCCCAGCCAGATGCGCCAGGCGGTGAGCATGGCGATGACGATCGCCAGCAGGCCCAGCAGGCCGCGCACCTGCTGGTCGTGCCACAGGGCCATGTGGGCGCCGCGCAGCACCCGGATGTAGATCACGAAGGGCAGGGCGCCGCCGAGCATGAACAGGCTGCCCATCCACAGCAGATGGGGCTGGTCGGCGTAGGCGCCGAAGGAGGCGTCCGAGTTGGCGAAGCCGCCGGTGGCCACCGAGGTCATGGCATGCACGACGGCGTCCAGCGGGGCCATGCCGCCGAGCCAGTAGCTCGCCGCCGCGGCCAGGGTCATCCCGCAGTAGATGGCAAGGGTTGCCTTGGCGATGCCACCGGTGCGCGGCATGACCTTGTCCGACCAGTCCGAGGACTCGGTGTGGAACAGCCGCATGCCGCCGACCTTGAGGAACGGCAGGATGGCGATGCCCATGACGATGATGCCGACCCCGCCTAGCCACTGCATGATGCCGCGCCACAGCTTGAGGCCGTCGGACAGCCGGTCGATATCGGTCAACACCGTGGAGCCGGTGGTGGTGATGCCCGACACCGATTCGAAGACCGCATTGGCGAACGACAGCTGGGGCACGCCCAGCGCCAGCGGCAGGCTGGCGAAGCCGCTGATAGAGACCCAGCTCAGGGTGGTCAGCACGAACATCTGCCAGGGCTTGAAGCTGATCTCCACGCGCAGCGTCGACAGCAGCACCGCGGCCACCGAGCCCAGCACGATCAGGATCGACAGGCCGAAGGCCGTGGCGTCGGCGTCCTGCTCGAGCAGCAGCACCAGCCAAGGCACCAGCATGAAGGCCGCCAGTACCAGCCACAGCAGCGCCAGCACCTTGAACACCGGGGCCCAGTGGCGGGTCCGATACAGGGTCGCTCCAGTGGTCTGCAGGCTCATGGGCGCGGCTCCACGGGGCGTGCGGTCAGTCGGCTGACGACGTCGGCGAGCGATGACGGGTGTCTCATGCGGGGTCCCTTCCCTTGCGTGCGGGCTGCGGCGGAGCTCAGAAGAAGGTCAGGCCGACCTGGAAGAGCCGCTCCACGTCACGGATGCGGCGCTTGTCGATGACGAACAGGATCAGGTGATCGCCGGACTGGATGACCACGTCGTCGTGGGCGATCAGCACGTCCTTGCCGCGCACCACGGCGCCGATGGTGGTGCCCCGAGGCAGGTCGATGTCGCCGATGGCGCGCCCCACGACCTTGGACGATTGCTGATCGCCGTGGGCGATGGCCTCGATGGCCTCGGCGGCGCCGCGGCGCAGCGAGTGGACGTTGACGATGTCGCCGCGGCGCACGTGGGTGAGCAGGCTGCCGATGGTGGCCTGCTGAGGCGAGATGGCGATGTCGATCTCGCCGCCCTGGACCAGGTCCACGTAGGCGGCGTTGTTGATCAGGGTGAGGACCTTCTTGGCGCCCATGCGCTTGGCCAGCATCGACGACATGATGTTGACCTCGTCGTCGTTGGTCAGCGCGCAGAAGATGTCGCACTCCTCGATGTTCTCTTCCTCCAGCAGGCGCTTGCTGGTGGCGCTGCCGTGAAGCACCACGGTGCGGTCCAGGCGCTCGGAGAGCTGGGTGCAGCGCTCGAGGTTGTGCTCGATGATCTTCACCTGGTGGCTGTGTTCCAGGTGCTCGGCGAGGCGCTCGCCGATGTTGCCGCCGCCGGCGATGATCACCCGGCGGAAGTCGCGCTCGAGGCGCCGCAGTTCGCTCATCACCGCGCGGATGTCGCGACGGTCGGCGATGAAGAACACCTCGTCATCGGCCTCGATGACGGTGTCGCCGCGCGGGATGATCGGCCGGTTGCGGCGGTAGATGGCGGCGACGCGGGTGTCCACGCTGGGCATGTGTCGGCGCAGGAAGCCCAGCTCCTGACCCACCAGCGGCCCGCCGTAGAACGCCTTGACCGCAACCAGTTGGACCAGGCCGCCGGCGAACTCCAGCACCTGCAGGGCGCCGGGGTGCTCGATCAGCCGGCGGATATGGTCGGTGACCACCTGCTCGGGGCTGATCAGCACGTCGATCGGCACCGCCTCGTGGGCGAAGAGGCCCTTGCGGGTCAGGTAGGCGGTAGCGCGTACCCGGGCGATCTTGGTCGGGGTGCGGAACAGCGTGTAGGCGACCTGACAGGCGATCATGTTCACCTCGTCGGAGTTGGTCACCGCGATCAGCATGTCGGCGTCTTCGCAGCCGGCCTGGCGCAGCACCATGGGGTAGGAGCCGGCGCCGGTCACGGTGCGGATATCGAGCCGGGTGTGAAGCTCGCGGAGCTTCTTGGCATCGGTGTCCACCACCGTGATCTCGTTTTCTTCGCGTGCCAGGTGCTCGGCCAGGGTACCGCCGACCTGGCCGGCGCCGAGGATGATGATCTTCATCGCGTGTCACAGTCCGCAGCAAGACGGACGGCGCCGCGGGTGCGCCGTCGCATGGGTGGCGGCAAGCCTAAACCAGCCGGGGATGGATGAACAGGGCGAGCCCCGTCAATCCAGGGTGAAGCCGACCTTGAGGGTGACCTGCCAGTGGGCCACCCGGCCGTGCTCGATGTGGCCGCGGGTGTCGATGACCTCGAACCAGCGCATGCTGTGCAGGCTCTCCGAGGCCTTGGCCAGCGCGCCCTGGATGGCATCCTCGATTCCCTTCTCGGAGGTGCCGGTCAGCTCGATGTGCTTGTAGGTATGGCTCATGGTGTCGTCCTTTGGCAGCGAGGAAATGGTGAGGATGCCGACCAGGGGCGGTGCTCGTGTCCCTGGTCGGCATCCTGGCCGCTCAGGCGGCGCGCTTCCTCAGTCTGGCATAGAAGAAGCCGTCATGGCTGTCGATGCTCGGCAGCAGCTGGCGCCCTGCGCCGGCAGGGCGTCCCCAGGCCACGCCTTCGGGGGTGGTCACCTCGGCATCCGGCGTGCGCGCTAGGAAATCGGCGATCTGGTCGGCGTTCTCCTCGGGCAGCACCGAGCAGGTGGCGTAGAGCAGGGTGCCGCCCGGGGTCAGCAGCGGCCAGAGGTTGTCGAGCAGCCGGGCCTGGAGCTCGGCCAGCTTGGCGATGTCCGAGGGCCGGCGCAGGCGCTTGATATCGGGATGGCGTCGGATCACGCCGCTGCCCGAGCAGGGGGCATCGAGCAGGATGGCGTCGAAGGACGTGCCGTCCCACCAGTCGCGCTGGGTCGCGTCGCCATGGGCCAGCTCAGCGGACAGGCCCAGCCGAGACAGGGTGTCCTCCACCCGTGCCAGGCGGGCGTCGTCGCTGTCGATGGCCTGGAGCTCGATGTCGAACAGCTCGAGCAGGTGAGCGGTCTTGCCGCCCGGGGCGCAGCAGGCATCCAGCACTCGGGCGCCGGGCCGCGGGGCGATCATCGGGCCTAGCAGCACCGCGGCGAGTTGGGCCGCCTCGTCCTGGACACTGACCAGGCCCTCGTCGAAGCCGGGCAGGGAAGCCACATCGCGAGGCTTGTCCAGGGTCAAGCCCTCGGGGGCGTGCAGGCACAGCCGCGCGCCGATGCCCGGCGAATCGAGACGTTCGAGGTAAGACTCGCGATCGCCGTGGCGGCGGTTGACGCGCAGCGTCATTGGGCCTGGCTGATTGTTGGCCTCGCAGATGGCACGCCAGTCGTCCGGCCAGGCCTGGCGAAACGCCTTGAGCCACCACTTCGGATGCAGCAGGGCCACGGCGGGGTCGCGATCCACCTCGGCCTGCAGGGCCGAAGATTCGCGCTGCAGGCGACGCAGGCAGCCGTTGATCACCCGGGTCGCCCAGGCCTTGTTGAGCATCCGTGCGGCTCCGGCGGTCTCGCCCACCGCGGCATGGGCCGGAATGCGCAGGTAGAGCAGCTGGTAGATGCCCACCAGCAGCAGGGCCTGGATGTCGGCGTCGCGGGCCTTGAAGGGCTTGTCCAGCAGCTTGCCGGCGAGCGCTTCGAGTCGGCACAGGGTGCGGCAGCTGCCAAAGCACAGCTCCTTGAACAGGCCGCGGTCCCGGGACACGACCTGGTGGTCGTCGAGGTTGTTGAGCGAGCCCTTGCCGGTGATCACCGGAGCCAGGGCCCGGGCGGCGGCGGCGCGCACCGCCAGGCCGTTGTCGAGGGACTTGGAACGTCCGCCGTGGTTGCTCATGAGCTGGTCTCCCGATGCGGCTGGCCCAGGCACAGGCCCGGGGGAAAGCGATCCGCGCGGGCCTTGAGCAGCTCGCGGACGTCCAATGCCTTGCCACCGGGCAGTTGAGCCCGGGTCACCCGCAGAACCTGATCGCCGGCCGCGCCGCAGGCAATCTGCAGTGCGTCGCCTTCGGCGGCGATCAGGGTGCCGGGGGCGGCGGCATCGCCTTCGCCCGGCGTCGCCTCGGCCATCAGCAGCCGCAGGCGGTCGTCGCCCAGCGCGCACCAGGCCACCGGCCAGGGATTGAAGGCGCGGATGCGGGCGGCGAGCGCCTCGGCGTCCTCGCGAAAGTCGATCTCGGCCTCGGCCTTGGAGAGCTTGGCGGCGTAGGTGACGCCGGCCTCGGGCTGGGGGGTGGCCTCCAGGCCCTCTCCGGCCAGGGCGTCCAGGGCCTCGACCAGCGCCTTGCCGCCCAGCTCGGCCAGGGTATCGTGCAGTTTGCCGCCGGTGGTGGCGGCGGTGATCGGCGTGCGTTCGATTCGCAGCATGGCGCCGGTGTCCAGGCCTTCGTCCATCTGCATGATGGTCACGCCGCTCTCGTCGTCGCGTGCCTCGATGGCGCGCTGGATCGGGGCCGCACCGCGCCAGCGCGGCAGCAGCGAGGCGTGAACGTTGATGCAGCCGAGCCGCGGTGCATCGAGCACGGCGCGCGGCAGGATCAGGCCGTAGGCCACGACCACCATGATGTCCGGCTCCAGGGCGGCCAGTTCGGCCTGGGCGTCCGGCGTCTTGAGGGAGGCCGGCTGATAAACCGGCAGGCCGTGTTCCTGGGCCAGCGCCTTGACCGGGCTTGGCGTGAGCTTGCGCCCGCGGCCGGCAGGGCGGTCGGGTTGGGTATAGACGGCGACGACGCGGTGGGAGCTCGCCAGCAGCGCTGCCAGGCTCTCGGCAGCGAAGTCGGGCGTGCCGGCGAAGATGACGCGCAGGGGTCGGGACATGGGATCGAGGGCCTTGCCGAAATGAATGCCCCCTATGATAACGGAGCGAAGCGCAAACGACGAAGGCCGGCGCCATCAACGGCGCCGGCCTTCGCGATCATCAGCGGTTGCGGGTCAGGCGGGCTGCTGCAGCCTGTGGCGCTTCTGCATCTTCTTCATCACCCGGTTGCGCTTGAGCGGCGAGAGGTAGTCGACGAACAGCACGCCCTCCAGGTGATCGTATTCGTGCTGGATGCAGTGAGCCAGCAGGCCCTCGGCCTCCAGTTCGTAGGGCTGACCATCACGGTCCAGGGCCTTGAGGTGAACCTTGAGCGCGCGGGGCACCTCGGCGTAGTACTCGGGGATCGACAGGCAGCCTTCCTGCATGGGCTCGCGCTCGTCGCCGATCGGCGTGTACTCGGGATCGATCAGCACCAGCGGGGTGCTCTGGTCGTCGCTGACGTCCATGACGATGACCCGCCTGTGGACGTCCACCTGGGTGGCGGCCAGGCCGATGCCGCGGGCGTCATACATGGTCTCGAGCATATCGTCGATCAGTTGGCGCACCTCGTCGTCGACCGTCTCCACGGGGGCCGCCTTGGTGCGAAGCCGCTCGTCGGGGAATTCGAGAATGGGGAGTTTGGCCATGGCGTTGGTGTCACCGTTATGCTGTCATTCAGGGAATGCGATCATTCTAGAAGCCTGCGGGTCGCGGTGAAACCACGCCCCGCGCATCGTACCGATAGCATCAGACTATATCACGGCGGCGAGGTTCCTGGGGCTGCCGCGATCACCGGGCGAGGGACCGTGGGGATGAGACACACTGGACGCGTCAAGCTCGCGAGGCACCGGCTGGGAGCGCTGGCCCTGGGGCTCCTTGCCGCCGCCGCCATCTCACAGGCGCAAGGGTTGGCCTGGGACGATGGCCTGCGCGACGACGCCCCGGACCGCTACACCGTGGTGCGCGGGGATACCCTCTGGGACATCGCCGCGCGCTTCCTGCGCCATCCCTGGCAGTGGCCGGAAGTCTGGCAGGTCAATCCCCAGATCGAAAACCCGCACCGGATCTATCCCGGCGATACCGTCACCCTCCACGACTGCGGCGGGCGACCCTGCCTGGGGCTGGAACGCGGCCGGAACGTGGTACGCCTCTCGCCGGAGATGCGTGCCGTACCGCGACGCGAGGCCATCGCACCGATCCCGCTGGAGGCGGTGCGGCCCTTCCTGCGCGGCCATCGGGTCGTCGGCGATCCTGCGTCTCTCGACGAGCTGGCTTACGTGGTGGCCGGCGATGACGGTCGCCTGATCAGCGGGGCGGGTGACCGCTTCCATGCCCGTGGGCGCGTTCCCGCCGACGGGCGCGTCGGCATCTATCGTCCCGGCGAACGCTATCGCGATGAGACCAGCGGCGAGCTGCTGGGGCTCGAGCTCGAGAGCGTGGGCGAGGCCCGTCGAGTGCGTCAGGAAGAGGACATCGCGGTGCTCGAGGCCACCCGGGCCAGTCGCGAGATCCGCAGCGATGACGTCCTGCTGCCGCTGGAGGCCGGATTTCCGCTCACTGGCTTTCAGCCCCGGGCGCCGTCGCAGCCGGTCGAAGGCCGCGTCCTGGCGGTACCCGATGGGGTGCGTTTCTTCGGGCGGCGGCAGATGGTCGCCCTGGACCGCGGCACCCGCAATGGCCTGGCTCCCGGCCACGTGCTGGCGGTGGAACGGCGCGGCGAATGGGTCGCCGATCCGCGCAGCGGCGAAATGCTGAGGCTGCCCGGCGAGGAGGCCGGCCTGGTGATGGTCGTGCGAGCCTTCGAGAAGATGAGCTACGGCCTGGTCATGCGCGCCAGTCGTCCCCTGGCGGTGGGCGACCGTCTCCACAATCCGCGCCCGGTCCTGGGCACGGCGCAGCGTTAGGTGCCGCCCATGTTGACGGCCAGGGAGTGGCTGCTGCTGTCGCGCTTGCCCGGTCTCGGGGCCGTGGGGCTGGCCGAGTTGGTGGCTCGCTCGCCGGCCTGGCCCGCTGGCTGGCTGGCGGTAATGCCGCCCGAGGCGGCGACGGCACTGCGGCTGTGGCTTGAGCATCCCGACAAGAGCCCGCTGCGCGGAACGCTCGATGCCGACGAGGCCTGGTTGGCCGCGGCCCCGGGCCGCCATCTGCTGCACCCCCATCATCCGGACTGGCCCGCGCTGCTGGCCCAGATCCCCGATCCGCCGCCGGTGCTGTGGGCCTGGGGCGACCTCACGGCGCTTGCTCCGCCGCGGCTGGCCATGGTCGGTACGCGCAAGCCGACCCGCGAGGGCCTCAACAATGCCGCCGGCTTCGCCCGGGCGCTGGCCAGCCGTGGCTGGGGCGTGGTCAGCGGCATGGCGTTGGGCATCGATGGCGCCGCCCAGCACGCGGCCCTGGAGGCCGGCGGGCGCAGCGTGGCGGTGCTCGGCGGCGGGGTGGACGTGATCTATCCGGCTCGCCATCGCGCCCTGCACGAGCGGCTGCGCGAGCCGGGTGGACTGCTGCTCTCCGAGCATCCGCCGGGCACCAAGCCTCACCCGGCCTATTTCCCGCGCCGTAATCGCATCGTCACCGGACTGGCGCGCGGCGTGCTGGTGGTGGAAGCCGCCGAGCGCAGCGGCTCGTTGGTCAGCGCGCGACTGGCCGGGGACCAGGGCCGCGAGGTGTTCGCCGTGCCGGGATCGATCCACAACCCCCAGGCGCGCGGCTGCCTGAAGCTGATCCGCGACGGCGGCGTACTGGTGCGCGACGTCGACGACATCCTTGCCGAGCTGCCGGCCTGGAACGCACCGCAGGAGATGCCTCCCGCGCCGCGCGAGACAGGCGATGAGGCGTCGCCATCGTGCGGAGACGATCCCCTGCTGGCCTGGCTCAGCGACACCCCGACGCCGGTGGACGCCCTGGTCGGCCTCACCGGGCTGAAGGTGGCCGACTGTCAGCGGCGGCTGCTGACGCTCGAGCTGGAGGGGCTTGCCGCCCCCGCCGTCGGCGGTTGGGTGCGCCTGCCGGGGCCTGGGGGAGCATGGTAGAATCCCGGCCCATGCCCGTGACCGCCAGTATTCTACGATGATTCAGGACACCGCTCTTGCCACCGCCGTGGCCGCCCTGCGTGCCGGCGGCGTGATCGCCTATCCTACCGAGGCCGTATGGGGCCTCGGCTGCGACCCCGACGATGCCGAGGCCCTGATCCGGCTGCTGGCGCTCAAGCGCCGCGACCCGGCCAAGGGCGTGATCCTGGTGGCCGCCGATATCGACCAGCTCGCGCCCTGGTTGGAGGGGCTCGACGCCGAGCGCCGCGCGACCCTGAGCACACCCTGCGACACGCCGACCACTTGGCTGGTGCCGGACAACGGCCGGGCGCTGGCGCTGGTGCGCGGCGAGCATGATCGGGTGGCGCTCAGGATCAGCACCCATCCGCTAGTGGTTGAGCTGTGCCGGGCCTTCGGCGGGCCCATCGTCTCGACCTCCGCCAACCGCGCCGGCGAGCCTTCGGCGATGAGCGCCGAGGAGATCCGCGCGATCTTCGGTCAGGCGGGCGAGGAGCTCGACGCCGTGCTCGACGGCCCTCTGGGCGGCCACGACCGCCCCAGCACCATTCGCGACCTGGTCACTGGCCGGGTGCTGCGCGACTGATCCTTTTCGCTGCCGACCAAGGAGGCCCCGTGGCCTACGCCCATCTCGACCCCGTGAAGACCTACCTGCTCGATCTCCAGGACCGGCTGTGCGAGGCCCTGGCCGCCGAGGACGGTCGGGCGAGCTTCCGCGAAGACGCCTGGCAGCGTGCCGAGGGCGGCGGCGGTCGCTCGCGGGTGATCGAGCACGGCGCGCTGTTCGAGAAGGGCGGCGTCAACTTCTCCCACGTGTACGGTGCTACCCTGCCGCCATCGGCCACGGCCGCGCGTCCCGAGCTCGCCGGCCGCGGCTTCCACGCGGTGGGCGTGTCCTGGGTGCTGCACCCGGAGAATCCCCATGTGCCCACCAGCCATGGCAACGTGCGCTTCCTGATCGCCGAGAAAGAGGGCGAGGACCCCGTGTGGTGGTTTGGAGGCGGCTATGATCTGACGCCCTTCTATCCGGTGCTCGAGGACGTGCGCCACTGGCACCGAGTGGCCCGTGACGCTTGCGCGCCCTTCGGCGAAGACGTCTATTCGCGCTACAAGACCTGGTGCGACGACTATTTCTATCTGAAACACCGCGACGAGACCCGCGGCGTCGGCGGGCTGTTCTTCGACGACCTCAACGAAGGCGGCTTCGATCACTGCTTCGCCTTCCAGCGAGCGGTCGGTGACAGCTTCCTCGATGCCTACCTGCCGATCGTGCGGCGCCGCCGCGAGACGACCTTCGGCGAGCGCGAGCGCGACTTCCAGCTCTACCGCCGCGGGCGCTACGTGGAGTTCAACCTGGTGTGGGACCGTGGCACGCTGTTCGGCCTGCAGAGCGGCGGGCGCACCGAGTCGATCCTGATGTCGATGCCGCCGCTGGCACGCTGGGAGTACGCCTGGACGCCGGCGCCCGACAGCCCCGAGGCGGCGTTGACCCGCGATTACCTGCATCCCCGTGACTGGCTCGCGGAAGATACCGACTAAGCGCCTGAACGCCGGCATCGCGCAGTTCCGGACGCCAGCCCGGCCGACCTCCTCCGCCGCGTCGCTGTCGATGCCGCACCCGGGCGCCATGCGCGTCCTGGCGTTCGACGGCGTCTTAAACGCCTTCTGGACAACCTGGAGCTCCCATGACTGACCGCTACTGCGTCTTCGGCCACCCGGTGGGCCATTCCAAGTCACCTGCCATCCACGCCGCCTTCGCCGAGCAGACCGGCGAACGGCTCGAGTACACCGCCATCGAGGCGCCGCGGGACGACTTCGCCGGCGCCTGGCGCGCCTTCGTCGAGGCGGGCGGGCGCGGCGCCAACGTCACCGTGCCTTTCAAGGAGGACGCCTACCGGCTGTGCGACACGCTCACCCCGAGGGCCGAGCGCGCCGGGGCGGTGAACACCCTGATCCTCGAGGCCGATGGCCGCACCCGCGGCGACACCACCGACGGCGCCGGCCTGGTCGGTGACCTCGAGCGCTGCGGCGTGACGCTGGCCGGTGCACACATCCTGGTGCTCGGCGCCGGCGGCGCGGTGCGCGGCGTGCTGGAGCCGCTGCTCGCGGCCGGCCCGGCGAGCCTGCACATCGCCAACCGCACCGCCGCGAAGGCCAGCGCCCTGGCCGCGGACTTCCGCGACCTGGGCAAGGTGAGCGGCGGCGGCTTCGGCGCGGTCGAAGGCTCCTTCGACGTGGTGATCAACGGCACCAGCGCCAGCCTCGGCGGCGAGCTGCCGCCGCTGCCCGATGACCTCTTTGCCCCCGGGGCGACCGCCTACGACATGATGTACGGCGCCGAACCCACCGTCTTCCTGCGTTGGGCCAGCGAGCGCGGCGCCGAGACCCTCGACGGCCTGGGCATGCTGGTGGGCCAGGCCGCCGAGTCCTTCATGCTGTGGCGCGGGGTGCGTCCGGACGTTACCCCGGTGCTGGAGACTCTGCGTCGGGCGCTGTGAGCCGCGTCATGACCCGCGCCTGGCATCTGGCCCTCACGCCGCGGGGATTGCCGGTTGCCGAGGACTTCGTCTGCCGCCGGGCGAGCCTGGCGACGCCCGCGGAGGGGGAAGCGCTGGTCGTGCCCCACTGGCTCTCGGTCGACCCCTACATGCGCACCCGGATGCAGCCGACGGGTTACGGCTACCTGGACAAGTGGCGGCCGGGCAGTCCGCTGTCGGCCTGGGGTCTGGCGCGGGTGATCGAGTCACGCGGCTCGTGGCGAGAAGGCGATTGGGTCATCGGTCACATGCCGGTGGCCGAGCGCTGCCTGCTGCGCCCGCCCTCCGACGAGGGCGGCCTGCCGCTGGTGCTGCCGGCCGACCAGCCCCGCCCCCAGCAGTGGCTCCACGAGCGCGGCATGACCGGCTTCACTGCCTGGCTGGGGATGCGTCGCTATGGCCGGCCTCAGCCCGGTGAAAGCGTGCTGGTGTCGGCAGGCGCCGGAGCGGTGGGCGGTCTCGCCGTGCAGTGGGCCCGACGTGCTGGGGCGAGGGTCGTCGCCACCGCAGGCAGCGCGGCCAAGCGCGACTGGTTGCGGGAGACCCTGGGCGTGGCCGCGGCGCTGGACCACCACGCTCCCGATATCGCGCCGCGCCTCGCAGCGTCGGTGCCGCAGGGCCTCGACCTGGACTTCGAGCAGCTAGGGGGAAGGGTGTTCGAGGCCGCCATCGATGTGCTGGCCCCGGGCGGGCGAGTGGTGCTGTGCGGTCTGGTCAGCCAGTACCACGACGCCGAGCCCCGGCGCGCGCCATCCAACCTTGGGCGGCTGACACGGATCGGTGCAGGCATCACACCCTTCGTGGTGCCGGGCCACGAGGCGGCCCACTGGGCCGACTTCCAGCGTGAGATGGCGGCGCTCGACGGGCTGCTACGGGCGCCGTTGGACGTTGTCGAGGGTTTCGCGGCCTGGCCGCACGCCTTCTGTGGCCTCTTCACCGGCGATACCGGCATCGGCAAGCGGGTGGTGCGCCTGGCCTGAACCGGCCTCAGCGCCGCCGCACGAGGCGCCCGGCCAGGCACATGCCCAGGCCGGCCAGCGAGAGCAGCAGACCGCCGTTGACCAGCCAGGGGCGGCGGTCGATCCAGGGCACGAAGGGCTGCGGGGCGTCGCGGCACACGCCTGCGAGGTAGTCCCAGTGGCCCTGCTGGATCAACTGACACTCGCGGACGTCGCCGAGCTCCAGGAAATAGGCGCCCATCAGGCCCAGCGGCGGCAGGATCAGCAGGACGAGGCCTAAGCGCAGCATGCTTCAGGGCGTGCCGCAGTCCGGCGCGGGGCCGGCCTGCCGGTAGCGTTGCAGCGCCTCGGGCATCCCGGCTTCCAGGCCGGCGATGCGGCTGCCATGGCTGGGGTGGGTGGACATCCACTCCGGCGGCTGTCCGCCTCCGGCGCGTTCCATGTTCTGCCACAGCGCGATGCTGGCCCGTGGGTCGAAGCCGGCGTCGGCCATCAGCCGCAGGCCGATGGTGTCGGCTTCGCTCTCGTGGCTGCGCGAGAAGGGCAGCAGGATGCCGTACTGGGCGCCCATGCCCAGTGCCGCCATCACCTGCTGGCCGCCGGCGCCCTCCAGGCCGGCAGCCGAGGAGAGCACCGAGAGGCCGAGGTTGGTGGCGCTCTGGGTGGAGGCGCGCTCGTTGGCGTGATGGGCCAGCACGTGGCCGATCTCATGGCCGATGACCGAGGCCAGCTGGTCCTGGTTCTCGGTGATTTCGAGCAGTCCGGTATTGATCCCCACGTATCCGCCGGGCAGTGCGAAGGCATTGGCCGAATCGTCATCGAAGACCCGCACCTGCCAGTTTTCCTGCTGCAGCTCGGCCGGCAGGGCGGCGACGATCTCGCGGGTGATGCACTGTGCAAGCCGATAGGGAGCCCCGCCCACGGTGGTGCGCTCCTGCTGGTATTCGGCGAAGGCCTGGGCGCCCATCTGATCGAGCTGCTCGTCGGACATCAGGGTCAGCTGCGAGCGTCCGGTGGGCGAGGTGGTGCAGGCGGCCAGGGCGGCGCTCAGGGCGCCCACGGCGAGACAGTGAATCCAGCGCATGAAGGACCTCCTGGGAGCCGGCCGTGGCGGTGCCACTGGACGGCGGATAAGGGTTCGCCACAAGATACCCCGACTGTCTGCAAGATCAAACGCGAAACCTGCAATCACGGAGGAAGTGCATGGACGACGAGTTGGCGCAGCGCCTGATGCGGCTGCTGGAGCGCGTGGAACCCTGGCTGCCGCCGGCCGCCGAGAGCGTCGACTGGCAGCGCGACGTGGCCGCGCTCTGGGAGCGCCATGCCCTGGGCGGCCGCCTGGTGCCGGTGCCGCCCCGGGACGCCCTGGCGCTGGACGACCTGCTCGGCATCGAGCGCCAGAAACGGGCGCTGGTCGACAACACCCGCGCCTTCCTGCACGGCCATCCGGCCAACCACGCCCTGCTGTGGGGCGCCCGAGGCAGCGGCAAGTCGTCGTTGGTGCGGGCGCTGCTCAACGGCCTGGCCGATGAGGGACTGCGTCTGGTCCAGGTGGACCGCCACGACCTGGCCGGCCTGCCTTCGCTGGTCAATCAGCTGCGCCATCAGCCGCACCGCTTCGTGGTCTACTGCGACGACCTCTCCTTCGAGGGCCACGACGACGCCTACAAGGCGCTGAAGAGCGTGCTCGATGGCACCCTGACCGGGCCGCCCGAGAACGTGCTGCTCTACGCCACCTCCAACCGCCGCCACCTGCTGCCCGAGTCGATGGCCGACAACGACGCTACCCGCCTGGTCGGCGAGGAACTTCACCATGGGGATGCCGTCGAGGAGAAGATCTCGCTCTCCGATCGCTTCGGACTGTGGCTGGCCTTCCACCCCTTCGCCCAGGACGCCTACCTCGAGGCCTGCGAACACTGGACCCGGCGCCTCGGCCGGCAGGACGACTGGGACGAGGCAGCGCGGGCCGAGGCGCTGCGTTTCGCCACCCTGCGCGGCGGACGCAGTGGTCGGGTGGCCTGGCAGTTCGCTTGCCAGTGGATCGGCCGGCGGCGGCTCTACGACGAGGCCTGATCGCCGAGCGGTCGCAGCGTGCCATCCTCGCCTACGGTCAGGCGCAGGGTTGGCGTCAGCAACCCGGCCGGCAGGGTCATGCCCAGGCCGCTGAGATCGCCGGGGGTGATGGCCAGTTCGCTGCCGGCGGGCAACTCGCCGGTGCGGCCCATCTGCCGGGCCAGGTCGACCAGCGGGGCCAGCTGGCTGCGGTCTCCCTGCAGCAGGTCGAAGGCTACCGGCAGGCTCAGGTCGGCATCGTCGCCCGGGCTCAGGGCCACGTCCTGCTCATAGCGGCCGCTGACCGTTTCGAGCCCCGGCACGTCGAGGTTCCAGTCGAAGCCGCTCATCCGCACGGCGGGTATCCCGGCGGGCAGGCCCAGGCCCATGGCCATGGTGGCCTGTATCGGCAGGCTGCCGGTACCCAGGCTGGAGGCGATCAGCGAAGTGAGGTCGGAGGTGTCGAGGCCGGCATCGAGGGCGTAGGGCCCGATGCGGATGTTCTCGACGCCGAGAGAAGTGACGGCCAGGCGGAAGGCGAACAGGCCGGTCTGTGGCAGTGCCAGGCAGCCGCCGAGCAGCAGCACCAGGCAGCCGGGAATCAGATAGCGCGCTCGGCGGCGCAGGAAACGCAGGGACATGACGACTCTCGCTAACGGGAGGGAATGGCTCCTGAGCGCTCGCGGGGGCGTGCCGTGTCGTCGACGGGGCATCGAGAAATCGCGCTGAGTCCGCCATGGCGCGCGACTTTTGCCCCTCCTGGTCAAAAGTTTCTCGTCTTGCCCGTCGGCGGCGCGCCATGGCGAGCGCCTCGGGGTGACATACGTAAACCGCCGGCACAGGGGCCGGCGGTGGGTACTATCGGCGAGATTCGATCGCGCGTCGAGAGTCGATGGGCGGCGACGGTGCCTGTCGCCGCGGGGAGACATCAGCGCCGGCCGCGGCGCGACTCCTTGGTGCGGTTGAGCTCGCGCTTCTTGGCCTTCTCGCGGTCGCTGGCGCCGGCCATGTGGTCGTAGGGATTCCTGCCCGACCGGAACTCGAAGCGCATCGGCGTGCCGCGCACCTTGAGCACCTTGCGAAAGGTGTTGGTCAGGTAGCGCTTGTAGGCCTCGCTCAGCGAGTCTGTCTGGTTGCCGTGGACCACGATGATCGGCGGGTTGCTGCCGCCCTGGTGGGCCATGCGCAGCTTGATGCGCCGGCCGTGGATCATCGGCGGCGGATGCTGCTCCACGGCATCCTGGAGGATATTGGTCAGGCGGTTGGTCGACCAATGGCTGTTCGCCGAAGAGAAGGCGCGCTCGATGGACGGGTAGAGGTCGCCCACCGCGGTGCCGTGCAGTGCCGAGATGAAGTGCAGGTCGGCGTAGTCGGCGAAGCCCAGGCGACGCTTGATCTGGGCGCGCATCTTGTCCTTGGCCTCGCTCTCCAGGCCGTCCCACTTGTTGACCGCCAGCACCAGCGCGCGGCCGCTGGTCAGCACGTAGTCGAGCAGATGCAGGTCCTGCTCCACCAGGCCGCTTCTGGCATCGAGCACCATGACGGCGACGTGGCACTCCTTGATCGCCTCGAGGGTCTTGATGATCGAGAACTTCTCGGCGGTCTCGCTGACGTTCTTGCGCCGCCGCACGCCGGCGGTGTCGACCAGCACGTAGGGCTCGCCGCGTCGCTCGAAGGGGATCTCGATGGCGTCGCGGGTGGTGCCCGCTTCATCGAAGACCACCACGCGCTCCTCGCCGAGCAGGCGGTTGACCAGCGTCGACTTGCCCACGTTGGGGCGGCCGATGACGCCGATGCGGATGCCCTTGGTGCCGGTGTCGGCGGGAATGTCTTCGTCACGCTCGGGGAAGGGGGCGAGCACCTCCTCGATCAGTGCGGTGACGTTGCGGCCATGGGCGGCGGCGATGGGGTGCGGGTCGCCGATGCCGAGCTGCCAGAAGTCGGCCATGGCGGAGTGCTCCTCCAGGCCATCGGTCTTGTTGACCACCAGCCAGGTCTTCTTCTGGTTGATGCGCAGGTGGTTGGCGATGGCCTCGTCGGCCACGTTCAACCCGCTGCGACCGTCGACCAGGAACAGCACGATATCGGCCTCGTCGATGGCCTGCAGCGACTGCTCGGCCATGGCCGCATCGATGCCTTCCTCGTCGCCGCTGATGCCGCCGGTGTCGATCACCGTATAGGCCTTGCCGCCGAGCACGCCGTTGCCGTACTTGCGGTCCCGGGTCAGCCCCGGAAAGTCGGCGACCAGGGCATCGCGAGAGCGTGTCAGGCGGTTGAACAGGGTCGACTTGCCCACGTTGGGGCGGCCGACCAGTGCGATCACGGGATTCATGGTTGCAGTCTCAGGGCCTCGAAGCTGCCGTCGTCGGCAAGGGCATAGACGCGCTTGCCGTCGGTGAGCGGGGCCACGCTGATGCCGGAGCCGTCGATTTCGGTACGGCCGACCAGGGTGCCGTCTCGGGCATCGATCATATGCAGGTAGCCTTCGAAATCGCCCACCACCAGGCGGCCGTCGGCAAAGACGGGGTCGGTGAGCTCGCGGCCCTCGAGGTCGTCGAGCTGCCATACCGTCGCACCGCTGTCGGCGTTGAGGGCGAGCACGTGGCTGGCTTCATCGATCACGAACAGGTAGTCGCCGACCAGCATCGGGCTGCGATAGCTGGACAGGTCACGGGACCACATGATCTCGCCGCTGACGGCCTGCAGGGCGACTACCCGCCCTTGGTAGCTGGTCACGAACAGCCGGCCGTCCGGGGTCAGCAGCGGTTGGCCTGCCAGGTCGACCAGCCGTTCGATCTCGCTGCGTCCCTGGGGAACGGCGATGCGGCGTTCCCACAGTGGTTGGCCGCTGCGGTTGTCCAGGGTGACCAGTCGGCCGTTGGCCTGGCCGGCGATGGTGACCTGGTCGATGACCCGTGGGGTGCCGGTGTTGCGCAGGGTCAGTGCGGGGCGGGAACCGCTGTGGACCCAGCGCTCGGCGCCGCTCTGGCGGTCCAGGGCCGTGACGCTGCCATCCACCGCCTGCACTACCAACAGTTCGCGGTTGACCTGGGGCGCGGCCAGCACTTCGCTGTTGACGCGGGTCCGCCACAGTACCTCGCCGTCGGCCTGGTCCAGGGCCAGCACCTCGCCGTTGCGGGTGCCGAGATAGAGCCGGTCGGCCACCGCGGTCAGGCCGCTGGACGCGCCGGCATCGAGCTCGACGCTCCAGCGTGGCTCGCCGTTGGTGGCGTCGATGGCCTCGACCAGACCATGCTGATCGGCGGCGAACAGAGTGTCGCCGTCTCTGGCCGGGGCCAGGGGGTAGCCGCTCTGGCCGAGGCCGTCGCCGACCTGTTCCTGCCACAGGGTCTCGACGCGGGTGGTTCCGGCGGTATCGTGCAGTTCCTTGGGCGGATACTCGGGCTCCACTTGCCCTGCACAGCCGGTCAACAGGCCAAGCGCGGCGGCGGCGATGGCGAGAGTCGTCTTGCTCATGAGGTCTCCTCGACGCCCAGGTCGTCCAGTTTGAGTTGTACGCCGTAGAGTGGCTGATCGCTGGCTTCGGAGAGGCTCAGCGCCTCCTGCCAGGCATCCCGGGCGGCCTCGCGGTCGCCGAGCGCCAGGTGCGCGTCGCCGCGGATATCGGCGCGCTGGGCGGCCAGCGGGGCAGGGATCTCGCCGTCCAGGGTGGCGAGCGCCGACTCGGCGTCATCGCCGGCCAACTGCAGCCGGGCCAAGCGCACGCGGGCCAGCCCCTGAAGATAGGGGCGCTCGGCGTCGGATACCAGGGCTTCCAAGGCGGTCTTCGCCGCGTCGGTGTCGCCGGCCTGCACCGCCAGACGTGCTTCCAGCAGACGCGCCAGGTCGGTGTAGAGACTGTCGCCGTGCTCCTCGGCGAGGTTGCTCACCAGTTGCTCGGCCTGCTGACGGGCGCCCTCGTCGAGGGTGTCCTGTCCGCTCAGGGTCAGCAGCTGCTGGTAGGTGGCCGAGGCGGCCTCGGCCTGGCCGGCCTGGTAGTCCTGCCAGGCCTTCCAGCCGAATACCCCGGCCGCGGCGATCACCGCGCCGGCGATCAGCGAGGTGCCGTTTTCCTTCCACCAGCGCTTGAGCGCCTCCACCTGTTCTTCTTCGCTTCTCATCTCCGCCACGGGCGGTCTCCTTTTGTGTCCGTGGGCCGTCAGGCGTCGCCTGCCAGCAGGGATGTGAGGGCCTCGGCGAGTGCGTCCTGGCTAAGACGCTGCTGTTCGCGGTCCTCGCGCAGGAACTTCAGCGTCACGGCATTCTCGGCGAGTTCGTCTTCGCCGAGCAGCAGCGCCAGGCGGGCGCCGCTCTTGTCGGCTTTCTTGATACGGCTCTTGAAGCTGCCGCCGCCGCAGTGCAGCTGTACGCTCATGTCGGGCAGCGCCCCGCGCAGCCGCTCGCCCAGCAGCAGAGCGGCAGACTCGGTGGCCTCGCTCATCGGCAGCAGGTAGACGTCGAGCTCGCCGCGGGCCTCGTCGGGCACCAGGTCCAGGGTGTCGAGCAGCAGGATCAGCCGCTCGATGCCCATGGCGAAGCCGACCGCCGGCACCGGCTTGCCGCCGAGCTGCTCTACCAGCCCGTCGTAGCGGCCGCCGGCACACACCGTGCCCTGGCTGCCGAGCGCCGTGGTGGTCCATTCGAAGACGGTGCGCGAGTAGTAGTCGAGGCCGCGCACCAGCCGCGGGTTGACCACGTAGGCGATGCCGGCGGCGTCGAGCATGGCGGTGAGCCGCTCGAAGTGCTCCTTCGATGCCTCGTCCAGGTGATCCATCAGCCGCGGCGCGTCGGCCAGCATCGGGCCCATGTCCGGGTTCTTGGAGTCGAGGATGCGCAGCGGGTTAGTGGTCAGCCGGCGGCGGGAGTCCTCGTCGAGCACCTCATGGTGCTGCTCGAAGTAGGCCACCAGGGTGTCGCGATAGGCGGCGCGGGCCTCCGGCGAGCCCAACGAGTTGAGCTCCAGGGTGACGTGCTCGAACAGCCCGAGCTGCTTCCACAGCCGAGCCGAGAGCAGGATCAGCTCGGCGTCGATGTCCGGCCCCTCGAGGCCGAAGGTTTCTACCCCGACCTGGTGGAACTGCCGGTAGCGGCCCTTCTGGGGGCGCTCGTGCCGAAACATCGGGCCCTGATACCACAACCGCTGGGTCTGGTTGTGCAGCAGGCCGTGTTCCATGGCGGCGCGCACGCAGCTCGCCGTGCCCTCGGGGCGCAGGGTCAGGCTGTCGCCGTTGCGATCGTCGAAGGTGTACATCTCCTTCTCGACGATGTCGGTGACCTCGCCGATGGAGCGCTTGAACAGCGCCGTCTGCTCGACGATGGGCGTGCGTATCTCGTCATAGCCGTAGCGGCCCATGAGGGTGCGCACCTGGCCCTCGAAGTACTGCCACAGCGGGGACTGCTCCGGCAGCAGGTCGTTCATGCCACGAATGGCCTGGATCTTTTTCTTGCTGGTGTCGGACTTGCTCAATGCTGGCTCCTTGTCGGCACGCCTCAGGCGTCCCGGGCGATGACGTCCTGCTCGGCCTGTTCCTTCTCGCGGACCTTGTCGCGAATCAATCGCTCCAGGTCGTCGACCAGGTGGTCGTTGCGCAGCTTGCTGGCCGGCTTGCCGTCGATGTAGACGAGGTTGGCGGGGCTGCCGCCGGTCAGGCCGATGTCGCTTTCCTTGGCCTCGCCCGGACCGTTGACCACGCAGCCGATGACCGAGACGTCGAGCGGTGTCATCACGTCGTCGAGGCGTTCCTCGAGCTCGTTCATGGTGCCGATGACGTCGAAGTTCTGGCGCGAGCAACTCGGGCAGGCGACGAAATTGATGCCCTTGGCCCGCAGGCGCAGGCTCTTGAGCATGTCGAAGCCGACCTTGATCTCCTCGACCGGGTCGGCCGCCAGCGACACGCGAATGGTGTCGCCGATGCCATCCATCAGCAGCATGCCGAGCCCGATGGACGACTTGACGGTGCCTGAGCGTAGCCCGCCGGCCTCGGTGATGCCGAGATGCAGCGGCTGTTCGATGCGGGTGGCGAGATCGCGGTAGGCGGCCACCGCCATGAACACGTCGGAGGCCTTGACGCTGACCTTGAAGTCGGGGAAATCGAGGCGCTCGAGATGGTCGATGTGACGCATCGCGGACTCGACCAGGGCTTCCGGGGTCGGCTCGCCGTACTTCTTCTGCAGGTCCTTCTCCAGGGAACCGGCGTTGACGCCGATGCGGATCGGGATGCCGTTGTCGCGGGCGGCGCTGACCACGGCCTTGACGCGGTCTTCGCGGCCAATATTACCGGGATTGATGCGCAGGCAGTCGACGCCGAGCTCGGCGACGCGCAGGGCGATCTTGTAGTCGAAGTGGATGTCCGCCACCAGTGGCACCTCGACCTCGCGCTTGATGCGGCCGAAGGCCTCGGCGGCGTCCATGGTCGGCACCGACACGCGCACGATGTCGGCGCCGGCCGTCTCCAGCTGGCGGATCTGCGCCACGGTGGCGGCCACGTCCAGGGTGTCGGTATTGGTCATGCTCTGGACGGAGATGGGCGCGCCGCCGCCGACCGGCACCTTGCCGACGTGGATGCGGCGTGACTGGCGACGAGTGATGGGCGATGTAGCGTGCATCTGACTCATTCTCCCAGAGTGAAGCGGGCGACGTTGTTGGCGCCGGTACGCGGCGCCAGGTCCACTGACTCGCCGCGCCAGGCCAGTTCGACCCCGGTGGCGTTGCCCACGGTCAGGCGGAAGGGCGGTTCGCCTTCGACGCGCGCCGTGGTGCCGGGTTCCTGGAGGCCGACGAAGATGCGCTGACCGTTGGCGTCGAAGATCTCGGTCCAGGACTGCTCGTTGAAGGTCAACTCCAGCACTCGGCGATCTCCCGCCGGTGCGGTGGCCTCCTCGGCCTCCGCGGTTGCCTCGTCAGCGGCCTGGGGCTCGGCACTGGCATCGGCGGCGCTGTCGGTCTCAGCGGCAGCGTCAGGGGTGGCGTCTGCCGTCTGAGCCTGGGCATCGGGTGCCGCCGAAGTTGCACCGTCGGTTGACGTTTCGTCGCTAGTGACCTGGCCGGCGTCGTCGTTGGTGCTGGTTTCGTCGCTGGCCTCGGTAGCGACCTCGCGGCTCCAGTCACGCTCCGTCGTGGCGCCATCGTCGGTGGCCGGTTCGCCGCCCTCGGTCACGGTGGTGCCGTCGAGGCTGTCCACCGCCACCGGGGCGTTGTCGCCCGGAGTGGGTGGCTGGCTGCCGCCGCGGCTTTGCCACCACAGCAGAGTCAGGCCGACCAGGCCGGCGATCACCAGCAGGGTGGCCAGGCGGAACAGCCATGCGCCGAGGCGCGAGGGCGGCTTGTTGACCACGTGCACCGGGGTGACCTTGCGCTCCTTGTCTTCGCTGCCGAAGCGCGCCTGGTAGGCGGCCAGCACCCGCTCGGCGTCCATGCCCAGCAGATTGGCGTAGCTGCGCAGGTAGCCGCGCCGGTAGGTGGCGATCGGTACCTCGTCATAGACATCGTTTTCCAGGCCCTCGATCACGGCCGGGCGCAGGTTCAGGGCCTCGGCGACCTCTTCGCGCGACAGCTCCAGGGCCTCGCGCTCGCGGCGCAACAGCTCGCCGGGCGAGGCCTGGGAGGCGTTCGCGTCGGGCTCCAGATAGGGGGTGTCGCTCATGGCGTGGCATCCTTCATGGGAAAAACGGGATCAGGGTGCGTCATCGGATGCCGCCGACCGGTTGCCGCGGGCGCGTGCCAGGTCATCGGCCAGTTGGCGCGCCACCGGCGTGGCGCCGGCCAGACGCACGAAGGCCTCGAGCTGCTGGTCCGCCTGACCATACTGTCCTTGAGCATATTCGAGCTGGGCGAGGCGCAGGTAGCTGGCGGCGCGGCGCGGGTCGATGTCCTGGGCGCGCTGCAGGCTGGTGCGTGCGGCCTCGACGTCGCCGAGGCGTCGCTGGCACTGGCCCAGATTGGTGAACAGCTGGGCGCGGTTGGCGTACTGGGTGTCGGCGGTGGCCTGTTCGAGCTGGCGGCAGGCCTCGCGAGTGCGTCCCTGATCATACAGGAAAGCGGCGTAATTGTTGCGTGCCCGGGTCAGCCCGGGGGCGGCGTCGAGCGCTTGTCGAAAGGTCCGGTCGGCGAGCTCCGCCTCGCCCTGGCGCTGGTAGACGATGGCCATGGCCTGTAGGGCCTCGGCGTCGTCCGGGGCGATCTCCAGGGCGTGATCCAGGGCCGACAGCGCTCGGGGCAGGTTGTCGCGCTCCAGGTAGGCGGTGCCGAGCCGGGTATAGGCATCGACGGGGTCGGGTGTGTCCGTCGCGGGCGGTGTCGTGCCGCTGGGCGCGGCACAGCCGGTCAGCCAAAGGGCGCTCGCCAGGACGACGGTAATGGAAAACTGTCGATGACCGGGCGGGCGGCGTGTCATGGCATCCTCTCTGAGGGAGCGGCGCGGGGGCGGCACTCGACCGTTGCTGAAAAAGGCCCGACCATCAAAGCGTCGTGCCTTGTTGAAGTCAAGGTGCCCCGGGGCTCAATCGGCGTCGATCTGGATCGACTGGATGTAGCGGGCATGACGCTTGGTGCGATCCTTGACGCGGCCCACCAGCTGGCCGCAGGCGGCGTCGATGTCGTCACCGCGGGTAGAGCGGATCGGCGCCGTATAGCCGAGATCGGCGAGCCATTGCTGGAAGCGCATGGTCTGATTGCGCGACGGCTTCTCGTAGCCGGAATGGGGAAAGGGGTTGAACGGGATCAGGTTGATCTTGCACGGCAGCTCTTCGAGCAGTTCGGCGAGCTGGCGGGCGTGTTCCTGCTGATCGTTGACGTCCTTGATCAGGGTGTACTCGATGGTGATCAGCCGGGTGTCGCCGCACTTGGCCAGGTAGCGCTGGCAGGCATCGAGCAGGGTGCGGATGTCGTACTTGCGGTTGAGCGGCACCAGCTCGTTGCGCAGCTCGTCGTTGGCGGCGTGCAGCGAGATGGCCAGGCTCACGTCGAGCTCGTCGCCCAGGCGGTCGATCATCGGCACCACGCCGGAGGTGGAGAGCGTGACGCGGCGCTTGGAGAGGCCGTAGCCGTTGTCGTCGAGCATCAGCTTCATCGCCGGCACGACGCAGTCGTAGTTCAGCAGCGGTTCGCCCATGCCCATCATCACCACGTTAGTGACCGGGCGGTTGGCGGTGTCGTTGCGCGGGCCGAAGCTGTTGCTGGCGACCCATACCTGGCCGATGATCTCGGCCGCGGTCAGGTTGCGCTGGAAGCCCTGCTTGCCGGTGGAACAAAAGCTGCAGTCCAGCGAGCAGCCGACCTGGGAAGACACGCAGAGGGTTCGGCGCTTGCCGTTCTCGGCGGGAATCAGCACCGTTTCCACATAGCTGCCGTCCTCCACTTCCAGCACCCACTTGCGCGTGCCGTCGCTGGAAGTGCCCTCGTAGACCACGCCTGGGCCGCGAATCTCGGCGACCTCTTCGAGACGTGCGCGCAGCGCCTTGGACAGGTTGGTCATGGCCGCGAAGTCGGCGCAGCCCTCGTGATGGATCCATTTCATCACCTGGGCGGCACGGAACTTCTTCTCGCCGATGGAAAGGAAGAAGGCTTCCATCTCCTCGCGGGTCATGCCGAGCAGGTTGGAGCGTTGGGGAGCGGTGGTGTCGGTCATGGGCGGTCAGCGGCGTCGGTGGGGCAAGGTGCGGGGGCAAGATCGCCCCCGCTCGGCAGTGAGGCTGCCAGTCCGGGAGGAAACTGCAGATTTATGTCGCGAGCGAAGAGGGCTAAGAGGGCCGTCAGAGGCCGGCTCTTGTATCAACTACGCGAGCGCAGCAATAAATCGGCGTTTCCTTAGCGGGAGCAGATCTCGCTGTCTTCGAAGAAGTAGGCGATCTCGCGAGCCGCGGATTCCGGAGAGTCGGAGCCGTGGACGGCGTTGGCGTCGATCGACTGAGCGAAGTCGGCGCGGATGGTGCCGGCCTCGGCTTCCTTGGGGTTGGTCGCGCCCATCAGGTCGCGGTTGGCGACGATGGCGTTGTCGCCTTCCAGCACCTGCACGACCACCGGGCCGGAGGTCATGAAGCCGACCAGGTCGCCGAAGAAGGGGCGTTCCTTGTGCTCGGCGTAGAAGCCTTCGGCCTGCTCCTGGGACAGCTGGAGCATCTTGGCGGCGACGATCTTCAGGCCAGCTTTCTCGAAGCGGCTTTCGATTTCGCCGATCACGTTCTTGGCGACGGCATCGGGCTTGATGATGGACAGGGTGCGTTCGGTAGCCATGGGTGGTCTCCAGTCTGGAAAGTCACGAGCGTTGACGGCCTCGCGCCGCCCCGGAAGGCCCGGGGCGGCGCGAGGCCGGGAAAAGATGCGGTTCGACGCCGGACGCCGAATGGGCGCAGAGTATACCGCCCCCGGATGGCGATGGACAATCCGTGGCGTCGGCTCAGACGCTGAAGCTTTCGCCGCAGCCGCACTCGTCCTTGACGTTGGGGTTGCGGAAGCGGAAGTAGCGGTTCAGGCCTTCCGAGACATAGTCGACCTCGCTGCCGTCGAGCATGTCCAGCGCCTCGGGAGCGACGTAGACCTTCACGCCGTGCTCTTCGACGATTACGTCGTCGTTGGCTGCTTCGTCGGCGAAGTCGAGCACGTAGCTGTAGCCGGAGCAGCCGCTGGGCTTGACCGAGACCCTCAGGCCCAGGCCGTGGCCGCGCTCGTCGAGCACCCGGCGGATCTGGTCGGCGGCGGCGGTGGTGATCGAAAGATTCGCCATGGTATGTCTCCTGCGGAGGTAAGAAGTTCGTTGGCGAAAAGCCGGCGGGGCCGCGCTCTTCGTCAGCGGCGCAGCCCGGTCAGGGCATGCCGCAGCGCCGCGAGTGTACGGTCGATATCGGCCTCGGTGGTGAAGCGTCCGAAGCTGAAGCGCAGCGAGGCGAGCGCCAGCCGGCGTGGCACGCCGATACCCTTCAGTACATAGGATGGCTCGACGCTGGCCGAGTTGCAGGCCGAGCCGGTGGACAGCGCAATGTCACGCAGTGCCATCAGCAGTGATTCGCCGTCGACGCCTTCGAAGGCCAGGTTGAGAATATTGGGCACCGCGTGCTCGGTCGAGGTATTGCGGTGCACGCCGTCGAGATCCTCGAGGCCGGCCAGGAAACGGTCGCGCAGGGCGCGAATATGGACCTGATCGTCTTCGCCCTCGCGACCGGCGATGGCGAAGGCCTCGCCCATGCCAGCAATCTGATGGGTCGGCAGGGTGCCCGAGCGCATGCCGCGCTCGTGGCCGCCGCCATGGATCAGTGCTTCCAGGCGCATGTCCGGGTCGCGCTTCACGTACAGCGCTCCCACCCCCTTGGGACCGTAGACCTTGTGGGCCGACACCGACATCAGATCGATGCCCTGAGCGGCCACGTCCAGTGAGATGCGTCCCACCGCCTGGGCCGCATCCACGTGGAATACCGCGCCCCCGGCGTGGGCCACCTCGGCCAGGGCGGGCAAGTCGTGGATGGTGCCCAGCTCGTTGTTCACCGCCATCAGCGAGACCAGCACGGTATCGTCGCGCATGGCGTCGCGCAGCGCCTCCGGCGTGATGCGGCCGTCACGATCCGGCGTCAGCCAGCTGACCTCGACACCTTCCTGCTCGAGGGACTTGGCGGTATCAACGACCGCCTTGTGCTCGATGATCGAGGTCACCAGGTGGCGGCCGCGGGCGCGGTTGGCGCGCATGTAGCCAGTCAGTGCCAGGTTGTCGGCCTCGGTGGCGCCGCTGGTCCAGACGATTTCGCGGGGGTCGGCGCCGATCAGGTCGGCGACCTGGCGCCGGGCGCTCTCCACCGCCTGCTCGGCCTGCCAGCCGGGCATGTGGCTGCGTGAGGCCGGATTGGCGAAGGTACCTTCCAGGGTCAGATAGCGGCTCATGACCTCGGCGACCCGAGGGTCGACGGGGGTGGTGGCGGCGTAATCGAGGTAGACGGGTGCGCTCATGGGCTCGTGACGGTAATGGGGTTCAAGGCGAGACGGTCGGGATCTGGTCGTCGTCGAGGCGGCGTTGCTGGCGTTCGGCGATGCGACGCAGCTCCTCGCGGCCGGCTAGTTGGCCGAGCGTTACGCCTTCCAGATAGCCGTGGATCTGTTCGGACAGCTCGCTCCAAAGGTGATGGGTCAGGCAGGTGTCGCCTTGCTGGCAGTGCGATAGTCCACCGCATCGAGTGGCGTCCACCGACTCGTTGACTGCGTCGATCACCCGGGCCACCGAGATGGCGTCCGGCGCCAGGGCCAGCAGATAGCCGCCGCCGGGGCCTCGCACGCTGTCGACTAGGCGCGCGCGCCGAAGTCGGGCGAACAGCTGCTCGAGGTAGGACAGCGAAATCTCCTGGCGACGCGAGATGTCGGCGAGGCTGGTGGGGCCCTCGTCGGCATTCATGGCCAGGTCGAGCATGGCGGTGACGGCGTAGCGTCCCTTGGTAGTCAGGCGCATGGGGTAATCACCTCGGTGCCGACGCCGGCGTCGACCATCGGTGAAGCGGGCCGACGCCCGTGGCGTCGGGTCGGCCAGCCATTATGATAAAGCCCGAGCGTGGCGGTCAACCATTCTGGCGGCGGCGCGGTTCGGGGTCCTGGCGTTCTGGCTTGGAGTCGTCGGAATCGGATTTGTCCGTGCCCTCCTGGGGACCGCAGCAGGTGTCCACGTCGGCGAGGATGTTGGCGAAGTCCTCGTCGCGCAGTTCGGGCAGGCGGCCGTCGCGGAAGCCGGCATCGATCTGGCGCAGCGTCGAGCACATGCGCTCGATGCGCTCATCCACGGCGTGCATGTGATCGAGCATGGCCTGCATCGAACGCGCCACCGGGTCGGGCATGTCCTGGCTGACGCCGTAGGCGTCGAAGCCGAACTTGCGGCGCATGGCCTCGCGCCGCTCGGGATCGACCTCGAGCGGGGTGACGGTGTCGGGCTCGTCGCGCTTGACCACCTTGCCGGGAATGCCCACCACGGTGGCGCCGGCGGGCACCTCCTTGGTGATCACGGCGTTGGAGCCGACCTTGGCGCCGGCGCCGACGGTGAACGGGCCGAGGATCTTGGCGCCGGCACCCACGATCACGCCGTCCTCCAGGGTGGGGTGACGCTTGCCCTTGTTCCAGCTGGTGCCGCCTAGGGTCACGCCTTGGTAGAGGGTAACGTCGTCGCCGACCTCGGCAGTCTCGCCGATCACCACGCCCATGCCGTGATCGATGAAGAAACGTCGGCCGATGGTGGCCCCGGGGTGGATCTCGATGCCGGTGAACCAGCGTGCCAGGCTCGACAGGGTGCGTGCCAGCCACTTGAGGTTCTTTTGCCACAGCCAGTGGCTCAGGCGATGGACGAGCAGGGCGTGCAGGCCCGGATAGTTGGTGAGCACTTCCAGGAAGTTGCGCGCCGCCGGGTCACGGGCGAATACGCTGTTGATGTCTTCGCGCAGACGTTGAAACATGCGGCGGATCCTTGGTTGCAGGGCTAGGCCTGGTACGAAAAGTCGTCGAGCGACGGTCAGGCAAGGCGAAATCGAACGAAGAAGCGGAATTTACGGGGTGTAAATGAGCATTCTGACATCGATTCAACGCAGCATCACAGAGCGCAGACAGTTTTCGTTCAGAGCCTGAGGCCTGAAGAGGCGTGATGTTCCCTTCATAGTGGGGGCGTGGCGAGCCGGCTTCAAGCCGCGGGTGCCCCCGTCGCCGCGCTCAGTCGTCCTCGCGCCGCGGTACCAGCCGTTCGGTGTAGGAGAGGATGCCGCGCAGGATGTTGAGTTCCATGCGCTCCGGCCGGGCGCGCAGGGTGAAGCGGCGCAGCCGCGCCATTAGCTGGCGTGGCGTGGCCGGGTCGTGGAAGCCGATGGCGACCAGGGTGCGCTCCAGGTGGGCGAAGTAGTGCTCCAGCTCTTCATGGCTGGCCAGCGGCTGCTCGGCCGGCGCTTGCGGCTCTTCGGCTTGATGATCCAGCCAGGCCAGGCGGCACTCGTAGGCCAGCACCTGCACCGCGGCAGCCAGGTTCAGCGAGCTGAAGTCCGGATTGGTGGGGATATGCACGTGGGCGTGGCAGCGCTGCAGTTCGGCATTGGTGAGCCCGCTGTCCTCGCGGCCGAACACCAGGGCGATGCGGCTTTCCGGTGTGGCCAACTCTTCGGGCAGCCGCTCACCGAGCGCCCGCGGCGTGATCATCGGCCAGGGCAGGGTCCGCGAGCGGGCGCTGGCGCCCACCACCAGGGTGCAGTCGGCGACGGCCTCCTCCAGCGTCTCCACGGTGCACGCGCCATGGACCAGCGCATCGGCGCCCGAAGCGCGGGAGACGGTATCCGCGGTGAGCGGTTCGCAGCGTGGCGCCACCAGGGCCAGGTCCGCCAGGCCCATGTTGTGCATGGCGCGGGCGGTGCCGCCGATGTTGCCGGGGTGGCTGGTGCCGATCAGGACGATGCGGATGCGCTCGAGCATGGGAACTTCCGGTTGGGGCTATCGAAGATGGGAAAGGCGCAGTCTAGCATGCTGGCTTCGAGCTTCGAGCTTCGAGCTTCGAGCTTCGAGCTTCGAGCTTCGAGCTTCGAGCTTCGAGCTTCGAGCTTCGAGCTTCGAGCTTCGAGCTTCGAGCTTCGAGCTTCGAGCTTCGAGCTTCGTTGAGTGGTGAGGGCGCTTGCGTGGCGTGCGGCACGTGGTTCTGCTAGGATTCGCGCCGACCCGTTCTTTAACACTACCGACTCCCCAAGGCCCGATCATGCATCCGATGGTCCAGTACGCCCTGCGTGCCGCACGCAGCGCCGGCGAACAGTTTCTGCGTATCCGTGAGCGCGTCGAAAACGCCCACGAAGAGCACAACCTCGACAAGCTGCTCGAGGATACCGCCCGCAATGCCGAGGCGCTGATCACGCGTCAGCTGTCCCGTGGCTATCCCCAGCACGGCGTTGTCGGCCGTTACACGCCCCACCGCAGTGGCGAGGGCGAGGGTGCCGATGTGCTGTGGCGCATCGAACCCTTCCACGGTTATTCCAACCTGTCCGTCGCCGCCCCCGGCTTCGCGCTGTCGCTGGTATGCCTGGTCAAGGGCCGCCCGGAGCATGCGGTGGTGATCTGTCCCTTCAGCGACGACGAGTACCTGGCCAGCCGCGGCCGCGGCGCTCAGCTCAACGGCAAGCGCCTCCGCGTGTCCAAGGCCACGGCGATCCCCGGTACCCGGGTTGCCATGAGCCTGCCGGAGACCTGGCTGCGCGATCGGCAACTGCCTTCCTACCTGACCCTGACCCAGCAGCTGGCGCCTCAGCTGGAGCTGTTGCGTGCCTCCGGTAGCGGCCTGCTGGACATCGCCGAGCTGGCGGCGGGTCGCGTCGATGCGGTCTTCGTACTGGGGGTCGAGGAGCAGGACCTGCTGGTCGGCTCGCTGCTGCTCAAGGAAACCGGCGCCCTGCAGGGTACGCCCGACGGCCAGCCGTCAGTGACCGCCGAGGGGCAGCTGATGGCTGCCGGTCCGCGCCTGTTCAAGGCCTTGCTGAAGCAGCTCAAGCCCCACTTCTGAGGGCGCGCCGGCGCTGCCGTCGTGTTCGAGATGGCACGATTCGTGGCCCGGTCTACCGAGACGCCTCCGCGGCTGAGCCGCGGAGGCGTCTTGCGTTCGGGGACGTTACATCCGGTGACGTTCACAAGACTGTTCTGAGTCCGCGAGTCGGTGTAGCTTGGGAGAGTCGGCGGCGTTCGATGCCCCGGCTCCATGCACCCCGGCCGCCTCGCTCTCCAAGGCCGGGCCATGCCCCTCATTCGCGAGAGGAGTGATGATGGAACCGCTCAGCTATTACTACTATAACGTGCTGGAAAGCCTGGAAAAGCCGTGCGATGTGCCGGCGTTGCATCTCCAGGAAGGCTACGATCTGCTGTACCGCTACGGCGGCCGGGTCGAGATGGACCTGATCCGTCGTGCGGAGGCGGCCAGCGCGAATGGCGAGCCCTACCACTGGCACGAGGCGCTGGACGACGAGCAGCAGGACAAGCTGCGTCGCGCGCTCGACGACCAGAACCCTGCCAAGATCCTCAAGGTGATGCAGCGCAACGGTTATGCCGGCGTGCTCTATCACCATGCCCGCGAAGTCTTCTCGCCCGATGAGGCCCAAGGCGTCGCCTAGACATCGCACCAGGCGAGCCCAGACGCCGCCCACCCGGCGGCACGCGGACCGAGAAGCCCCCGGCGACCCCGGGGGCTTTTTGCTGCCCGTGCGTCGGCGGAGCGTCAGCCGGTGGAGCGCGCAAGCTCCTGTGTCAGCCACTCGACCAGCCGCTCGATGTCCCGACGCGGCTCGCCCGGTGGCAGCCACAGCCCGAGCCAAGCCGGCGTTTCGATGAAGCCCCAGGGCGCGACCAGCCGGCCCGTGCGCAGGTCCTCTTCCACCAGATAGGACGGCGCGATGGCAACGCCGAGGCCCACCAGCGCCGCCTCCAGCATGTAGTGGAGGTGCTCGAACGACTGGTCGTGGCGCATCGTCGTGGGGTCCAGGCCCTGGGCGGTGAACCACTGCGACCAGGCCTGGGGGCGCGACTGGGTATGTAGCATCGGCAGCATCGGCAGCGACGTCAGCGCGGCGGTGTCGTGCCCCGGGCTGTCGTGAGAGGAGGCGTCGATAGAGGGCGTGCCGAGCAGCTCCGGTGCCAGCACCGGTCCCATGCGCTCAGGCGCCAGTTCGACCACCCGCACGTCATCGGGCCAGGGCGGTTCGGCGAAGCGCAGCACGGCGTCCACGTCGGTGCCCAACCGGCCGACCACTTCTTCGTCGGCGGTCAGGTGCAGGTTCAGCTCCGGGCACTGGGCCTTGAGGCGGTCCAGTCGGGGAATGAACCAGCGGGCGAGGAAGCTGCCTGGGCAGCCGAGCACCAGCGGTGCCTCCGAGGCGCGCCGGCGCAGCTGGGTGCAGGCCTGGCCGAGCCGTTCGAAGGCCTGTGAGGTCGAGGCACGCAGCAGTTCGCCTTCCTGGGTCAGCGACAGGCCGCGGCCCTGGCGCCGAAACAGTGCCACCCCGAGCTGTTCCTCGAGCTGCTTGAGCTGGCGGCTGACCGCGCCGTGGGTGACGTGAAGCGCCTCGGCGGCGCGGGTGACGCTCAGCGTGCGAGCCGTCTCGTCGAAGGCGCGCAGGGCATTCAGCGAGGGCAGTCGATCACTCAAGGCAGGCTCCTGATGTGTCAGCTTTTCTCACAGGTTAGCGAGCAATGATCGCTAATCACAAGGTGCGGTGCGATGTATCTTGGTGGCCATTATCCACTGTCAGGAGTCGTCACCATGGGTCTGCCGCACCCCACCGCCGAACTCGCCCCGGATGCCGATGGCTTCTTCGGCCGCTTCGGTGGCCGCTTCGTCGCCGAAACCCTGATGCCGCTGATCCTCGAGCTTCAGCAGGCCTATGAGTCGGCCAAGCAAGACCCCGATTTTCACGCCGAGCTGGACGCGCTGCGCCGCGACTACATCGGCCGCGAAAGCCCGCTCTATTTCGCCGAGCGGCTGACCGAGTTTCTTGGCGGCGCGCGGATCTATCTCAAGCGCGAAGACCTGATGCATACCGGCGCGCACAAGATCAACAACTGCATCGGCCAGGTGCTGCTGGCCCGGCGCATGGGCAAGAAGCGCATCATCGCCGAGACCGGTGCCGGCATGCACGGCGTGGCCACCGCCACCGTGGCGGCCCGCTTCGGCATGGAATGCATCATCTACATGGGCAGCACCGACATCGATCGCCAGCAGCCCAACGTGCAGCGCATGAAGCTACTGGGCGCCGAGGTCATTCCCGTGACCAGCGGTACCGGCACGCTCAAGGACGCGATGAACGACGCCCTGCGCGATTGGGTGACCAACGTCGCGGACACCTTCTACATCATCGGTACCGTGGCCGGCCCGCACCCATATCCGGCCATGGTGCGCGATTTCCAGTCCGTGATCGGCCAAGAGGTGCGCGAGCAGATGGCCGAAAAGGAAGGCCGACTGCCCGACTCGCTGGTGGCCTGCATCGGCGGCGGTTCCAACGCCATGGGCCTGTTCCATCCCTTCCTCGAGGACGAGAGCGTACGACTGATCGGCGTGGAAGCGGCCGGTGAAGGCTTGGATACCGGCAAGCACGCCGCCAGTCTGCAGGGTGGCAGCCCCGGCGTGCTTCACGGCAACCGGACCTTCCTGCTGCAGTCCGCCGAGGGCCAGATCACCGACGCGCACTCCATCTCGGCAGGCCTCGACTACCCGGGCATCGGCCCCGAGCATGCCTGGCTGCACGAGGTTGGCCGCGCCGAGTACGTCGCCGTGACCGACGACGAGGCGCTGGACGCCTTCAAGACCCTGTGCCGACTGGAGGGCATCATTCCGGCCCTGGAGTCCTCCCATGCCATCGCCCATGCGATCAAGCTGGCGCCGACGCTGCCGGAAGATCACGTGATGGTGCTGAACCTGAGCGGGCGGGGCGACAAGGACATGACCACCGTCACCGAGCGCCTGGCCGCCGAGCTGGCAGACTGAGGAGAGAGACGATGACTCAACGCCACGACCGCATCGCGCGTCGCTTTGCCGAACTCAAGGCCGCCAACCGCGCTGGCCTTGTCACCTTCATCAGCGCCGGCGATCCCGACTACGCGTCCAGCCTCGAGACCCTGCTGGCGCTGCCCGAGGCGGGCGCCGACGTGATCGAGCTGGGCATGCCGTTCACCGATCCCATGGCGGATGGTCCGTCTATCCAGGCCTCCACGCTGCGCGCCCTGGCAGGCGGGCAGACCATGGCCAAGACGCTTTCCATGGTGCGCGCCCTGCGCGAGCGCGACGATACCACCCCGGTGGTGCTGATGGGCTACTACAACCCCATCTACTGCATGGGCGTCGAGGCCTTCCTGGCCGAGGCCGCCGAGGCCGGCGTGGACGGACTGATCGTGGTCGACCTCCCGCCGGAGCACGATGCCGAGCTTTGCCTGCCGGCCCAGGCCCACGGCATCGACTTCATCCGCCTGGCGACGCCGACCACCGACGCCAAGCGTCTGCCGCTGGTGCTCGAGAACACCTCGGGCTTCCTCTACTACGTTTCCAGCACCGGGGTGACCGGCGCCGCCGCGCCGTCCGCCGAACGCGTGGCGGAGGAAGTCGAGGCCATCCGCGCGCACTCCGCGTTGCCGATTGGCGTCGGCTTCGGCATCCGTACCCCCGAGCAGGCCGAGCGCATCGCCCGCTTCGCCGACGCGGTGGTGGTCGGCTCTGCCTTCACCGACGCCATCGGAGAGGCCGCACGTCCCGAAGATGGCGTGCGCCGGGTCGTCGACCTGACCCGTTCGCTGTCTGAGGCGGTGCACCGCGCCCGTGAGGCGGAAGAGGCCTGAGTCGCCCATCTCGCGGTGCCAGGCATGAAAAAAGCCACCCCGAGCAGGCCGTGTCAAAACGGCTTGTCAGAGGTCGCTCGAATCGCCCCGCTTTGGCGGGGCGATGTCGTTGCAGCCTGGTCGATGTCACATCGATAGAGGCCCCGGCCTCAGACCGGGGCTTGCCTCAG
>NZ_JBIEKH010000151.1:0-516 GCF_043496985.1 Halomonas sp. B23F22_20 | reverse complement strand
AGAAGGATCTCCCCTTCTGTTGGCTGAAGTTGACCACTTAGTAGATTGAAAAAAGTCGTTTTCCCCGCGCCGTTTGGCCCGATTACAGAGGTGAACTGTTTCTCAGGAATTTGCACGGATATATGATCAACAGCCACATGCCCACCAAAAGCGATGGTTAAATCTTTCGTTTCCAATATAGAAGTCATAGGTTCCCTCCTCTTGTTCATGAAACAAGAACTCCGGCATGGATTTCCCACCGAAGTTCTCGTTTATATGATTTAGTTCTGTACTGGTGGTGCCGTTTCTTCAGGCGTCAACACGCGTTCTAACACTGGAACCGGATAATCCAAGCCGTCTTGTTCTTGTAGTGTGATCTTATATAGAGATTGCAGAGCCTGATGGTCTTCAGCTCTGAACGTCATCGTTCCTTTTGGAGTTTCAAAGCTCATGCCTTCCATTGTTGTAATCAATTCATCTGCGTTCACTTCACCATTCGTTTGTTTTAAAGCTTCTGTAATCGATAAAGCTGCACTC
>NZ_JBIEKH010000150.1:0-518 GCF_043496985.1 Halomonas sp. B23F22_20 | reverse complement strand
CAGAGCAGTAACCTCGATCTTGAACTCGTCTTCAAATCCACAGTACGGACATTGGATACCACTGAGACAGTTCGTATTTTTCATGGGGACTTCCTTGATAATAAAGGGAAATGCCCATGGTGGGAGCATCCCCCACATGGGTTGAGATCGGCCAGCTGGCCGTAAGTTGAGGTAGCATCCGACCGCGGAGCGGCGCCTGCTGGCAGGATGCGGGGCAGGCTTGGGCAGGGTGCCTCGGTTGGAGCCGGGCGAGGCGACCGGGCCGTCATCGACGGCATACAGCACCAACGATCCTAGCCGATAAGACGGGCGGGCGCCAAGACGCGGCGCCCCCTATCATTTATGTTGTCTTTGATCCAAAATCAGACATCCCATGCGCTTAAACACTACTCACCGAAAGAGAGGTCACAATGGCGTCTTTGCTTTCAAGCTACATGCAAAAAGAGCAACAGCTCAAAGCACTGAAAGATGAACTGGCAAAGATAGAGACCGACCAGCGCATGAAGAAGGAAATCGCT
>NZ_JBIEKH010000149.1:0-522 GCF_043496985.1 Halomonas sp. B23F22_20 | reverse complement strand
AGTGGTGCTGAGGAGCGCAAGTCATTCACGGCAAGCCGTGAATTATTCACGCCGTAGCGCTTGCCGGCGAATCTCCAGGTGATGGTGGCACCATCACCTGGCTCACGGCAAAGGCGTGAAATTATCACGGCTACATGGGTTCTCTGAATTGCCTGTCTGTTGCAGTTCGTATTCCGGGGTGCGCTGGATCGCCGGCAGTGATCACCATCGTCATGCTATTGGATCAACTGAGGGTGGATAACATGGCCGCTATTCTGTGCTTCCGTTATGACCAGTGGGAGCTGGTCGATATAGAGCAGCTCGAGGAAGGTGATCTGGTGAACCGAGCGGGTGAGCTCTATGAGGTGGCTGCGCCCGGCTACTACCAGGAAGGAACGCCGCACTTACCGGCAAGGCCGTATGATCATGGACCCATTAAACTGGCCATAGGCGAGTCTTCCGACGGCATACCGATTGACCATGCAATCATGGCGATGGACTTCTCAGGTTCGACACTGCGTGAGTTTCCCGATGGAACAGCAC
>NZ_JBIEKH010000030.1:0-41988 GCF_043496985.1 Halomonas sp. B23F22_20 | reverse complement strand
TTTCGCCTGACGACCATAGCGTGCGGGAACCACCTGATCCCATGCCGAACTCAGCAGTGAAACCGCTCAGCGCCGATGGTAGTGTGGGAGTTCCCATGCGAGAGTAGGTCATCGTCAGGCATCTATATCGAGAAAACCCCGGACCGAAAGGTTCGGGGTTTTTTCATACCTGAACGACAGCCGCGTGACAGGCGGCGTGGCGGGCCGGGAAGTCGAGCCCGATCATCGGCAGGTACATCTTCGAAATCGAAAAGCCCCCGGGGTCAACAGAACCCGGGGGCTTTTCATTTCGATATTCTCATCGCGTCATTCAGCGACTACCCCCCGGGTATATTGCCTCGAAGTCAGCCTTTCCAAGCGGCCTTCCCGTTGCTCGTATCAGCTTCCGGCATTTCCGTCCGATGATGCACATCGGCGTGGCGTGGTCGATGAGTCCGGTTGGTTCCTTTGCACGTCAGCAATGGCGGATATCGACACTTTTCCCATCAAGCCACTTTTTCCATCAAGACACATTTCCAGCATAGAGGAGAGCGCGGCCATCTCCGGCCGACAGTACTGCATGAGTCAAGATCACGCCAACTCGACGATGTCCAAGCCCGCCGGCCAGAGTCGCCTGGGAGACCCCCTGGTGCTCGGTGTGAGCATCGGCTTCATACTGGGTTTCGTCGCTCTGTCGCTGTATGACGTCGACATGGTGGCCGAAGGGATTGCCGCCGGTTTCGCCTGGACCGCCAAGACGTTGGGCAGCTATTTCCAGTGGCTGCTTTTGCTGACCTTTCTTGTAGCCATGGGCCTGGTCGCATCGCCGGCGGCCAGTGCCCGAGTTGGCAACCTTGAACGTCCCGAGCTTAGCACCTTCAAGTGGCTATCGATCATCATGTGCACCCTGCTGGCTGGGGGCGGCGTGTTCTTCGCTGCCGGAGAGCCGGTCTATCATTTCGTGGTGACGCCGCCGGCCTTCGACACCGAACCCGGCACGCCTGAGGCCATCGCCGGTGCCCTGGCACAATCCTTCATGCACTGGGGCTTCCTGGCTTGGGCAGTGCTTGGATCGCTGACCGCGGTGGTGCTGGCCCATGCTCATTACGGACGCGGCTTGCCGCTGCAGCCGCGCACCCTGCTCACGCCGGTGCTTGGTGAGAGTGTCACGCGGGGGTGGCTGGGCAGCCTGGTGGATGCCCTGTGCGTGATCGCCGTTGTAGCCGGTACCGTGGGCCCGATCGGCTTTCTGGCCACCCAGGTCAGTTTCGGATTGCATGAGCTGTTCGGGTTGCCGGAAGGCTATACAACCCAACTGGTGATCCTGGTTGCCCTGGGAGCCGTCTACGTCGCCTCGGCGATGACCGGTATCCATCGCGGCATCCAGTGGCTGAGTCGCTTCAATGTGATCCTGGCGCTGGTCATTGCCGCGGTCATCATCCTGTTCGGGCCCACCGCTTTTCTGGTCAATGCCTTCACCCAGGGTTTCGGCGAGTATCTCACCTCCTTCTTCACCATGGCCACCATGACCTCCCAGACTGCGCCGGCCTGGTGGATGCAGTGGTGGACGGTGTTTTTCTTCGCCTGGTTCATCGGCTACGGACCGCTGATGGCGATCTTCGTGGCGCGCATCTCTCGCGGTCGCACCATTCGGCAGATGATCCTGGCCGTGGCGGTGATGGCCCCGATCGCCACCACCGTCTGGTTCACGCTGCTGGGCGGCTCGGGCATCCACTACCAGCTGACCGGCGCCATCGATCTGTCCGAGGCGCTGCAGAACTTCCAGTTCGATGTCGCTACCCTGACCGTGGCTCAGGCGCTGCCGGGCGGGCCGGTGATGGCGCTGGCCATCCTGCTGTTGACCACCATCTTCGTGGCCACCACCGGCGACTCGATGAGCTACGCGATCTCGGTGGTTGGGGCGGGCCACGATGCCCCTGACGCTAGCGTCCGGGCCTTCTGGGGAATCGCCATGGCGCTGATGGCGGCTATCCTGCTGCACATGGGGGCCGGGCAGATTGGCGCGCTGCAGCAGTTCATCGTGATCACCGCCATTCCGGTGTCACTGGTGCTGCTGCCTTCGCTTTGGACCGGACCTCAGGCGGCCATCGCCATGGCACGAGAACAGGGCATCATTGCTCAGGCGTCATCGGCGCGTGGCACGAAAACCTCCTAGCGACGCCTGAGGGAGTGAACAGGAAGCTATCCGCCGGCCTTGGACAACCCGTTCGGGGCCGGTGCGTCGGGGGGGCTCGGTTGAGCGTGACGAATCGCGTATAATGCGACCAAAGTCTAATAATGAAGGGGGCTCCCTTGACGCTGACCACACCGGCCCTGCTGTTCCCGGCCATTTCTCTGTTGCTGCTGGCCTACACCAATCGCTTTCTGACGCTGGCTCAGCTGATTCGCAAACTCGCCGACGAGGAGCGCGATGAGGTGGCCCGCCGACAGATCATGATGCTGCGCAAGCGGATCACCCTGACCAAACGCATGCAGATGGCGGGCGTGTTCAGCTTCCTGCTCTGCACGCTTTCGATGTTCGCGCTCTTCCTGTCTCTCAAGCTGCTCGGCATGCTGCTGTTCGGGGTCAGCCTGATCAGCCTGTCGGTGTCGCTGGTCTTCTCCCTCTGGGAGGTCAAGATCTCGACCAACGCCCTGAATGTACAGTTGCAGGACATCGAGAACTGGAGCCGTGACCGGGCTACCAGCAGGGCTGCAGTCGACGAAGAGGACGAGGGCATACACGGCTTGTGAGCCTCGTATCCCCCGGCTAGACTGGCGGGCCTTCACAGGAGGCCACATGATCCCCCAGCAGTTGCTGTTCTATTGCCGCCCCGGATTCGAGCCTGATCTTGCCGGTGAGGTCGCCACCAAGTCAGCCATGCTGGGCTGGCAGGGCTATCCCCTGGCCGAGCCCCATGCCGGCCATGTCCGCTTCGTGTTGACCGACGAGCGTCCTGCCAATGTCCTGCATCGCGCACTGTCCCTGGAGACGTTGGTCTTCGCCCGTCAAAGCCTGGTGGCCCTTGAACCTCTAGAAGGTCTCTCCCGGGAGGACCGGCTGTCGCCGATCGTCGAGCAGGTACTGGCCAGTGGCTGGAGCTTCGAGTCGCTGTGGCAGGAGACCCCGGACACCAACGAGGCCAAGGCGCTGGCCGGGTTGATCAAGGCGCTCCGGCGGCCGCTCGAGTCGACCCTCAAGAAGCGTGGTGCCCTGCGTCGCAAGGCGGGAGGACGGCGTCTGCACCTGCTGTGGACCGACGGCGACCGGGTCCAGCTCGGCATGAGCTTTCCGGGCAATCGCAGCGAGCAGCTCGGCGGTATCCGCCGGCTGCGTGCGCCCCGTGATGCGCCCAGCCGTTCGACCCTCAAGCTTGAAGAGGCCTGGCATGAATTCGTCCCGCGGGACCAGTGGGAGACGCGGCTCGCCGAGGGCATGCAGGCGGCCGACCTGGGCGCGGCGCCTGGAGGCTGGACCTGGCAACTGGTTCATCGCGGCATGCAGGTGTTCGCCATCGACAACGGCCCCATGGATCGCCGGCTGATGGCGACCGGGCTGGTGGAGCATCTGCGTGAAGATGGTTTCGTGTGGGCGCCGCCAGCGAGGCTGGATTGGCTGGTCTGCGATATCGTCGACAAGCCCGCGAGGGTGATCGACATGGTCGAACGCTGGCTGGTGAAGCGCTGGTGCCGGGAGGCGGTGTTCAACCTCAAGCTGCCCATGAAACGGCGCTGGGAGGCCGTGTCGGAAGGGTTAGCCCGCCTGGACCAGGCCCTGGAAGAAGCCGGCGTCCAGGCGGAGATCGCCTGTCGCCACCTCTACCACGACCGTGAGGAAGTGACGGTCCACGTGCGGCTGTTGAACTGAGGTGGGGCCTCGCCGGTCAGTAGCTGGGCGCGAAGACGCGCACGCGTTCTTCCTCGGTCAGCAGCGGGTAGAGATCCTGCATGACCCGTGCGCGCTGCTCGCTGTCGCGCCATGCTTTCCAGGCGTTGAGGTCGCGCCACTTGGTGATCACCAGGCGCCGGTCGTCATGGCCCTGCTCGGTCAGGCTCTCGCCGCCGCCGAACCCCGGGGCACCAAGCACCTGTCGCATGGCCTCCCGGGCAACCGCCTCGTATTCTGCCTCCAGCCCGGGCATGATACGACGTTCGATAAGAATCTTGATCATCCACTCACTCCCCACTCACTGCTGCGTTTCGAGGCGAACTCATCGATGGTTGACTCCACGGATTCCCTGCCGACCTGCCATGCCGAGCTCGATACCACCGGGCTCTACTGTCCCGAGCCGATCATGCTGATGCACAACAAGGTGCGTGACATGCAGCCGGGCGAAGTGCTCAAGGTGATCGCCAGCGACCCGGCCACCACCCGCGACGTGCCCAAGTTCTGCGGCTTCCTGGGGCACGAACTGCTGGCCCAGCGAGAAACGGATGGCCAGTATCTCTACTTTATCCGCCTGGGCTGACGCGGGGACGATCCCTCCTTCAGTCTTCGGATGACTCCGGCATGACCATCAAGGCCAGGGCCTCCAAGGTGGCGGGGTCCTCGCGCCGGATGCGGTTGGCGATCTGGCGTTGAAAGAAGTAGACCACCCGGTGGCGGCTGTGCCCGGGATAGAGGCAGGCGTCGCCGAGCAGAATCGGCGTCGAGTCGACCAGGTGCTCGTCGGCCAGCAGGGCCTCCACGGCGCCATCGCTGTAAAGCCGCCAGCCGAAGATCTGCTTGAGCTGCCAGGGGGCGTCGCCCTCGTCCATGCATAGGGCGTGGGTGCCCTGGGTATCGGGCAGCTGCTGGATCAACGTGGGTTCGTCGGTCGTTTCGTACTCGAAGTAGGCGGCGGCCTGCTCGAGTTCCATGACCTTGTGATCGGGAGGCAGCTCGAACAGCTCCTCTGTCTCCGGGTCGCGATAGCCGATGAAGCGGCCATGCTCGGGATCGTCGAGCACCTGGCAGGGCGTCAGATGCTCCATCCAGGGAACTAGGCCGACGACTTCGCCGTCCTCACGCAGCCCCCAGGCCAGCAGGGGCATGCCGAAGTAGGCATCGGATTCGTCGGGCAGATGGTACACCATCTCCAGGCCATCGAGCTCGGGAGCAAGGCGAATCAGGCGTTTACGAGCCTGCTGGCGTTGGCGCATGGCGTCCAGGTCGATGACCTGGGCGGGGCGAGGTGACAGCGGGATCCCCATGTAGTCCCTCCAGCGGCGGCTTGGTCACGGCGTTGGCCCTCGGGGCCGGTCGGCAGCGCTCAACGTCACTGTCACCCCATCAATAGCACAGACTGGTGACCAAGGTTAAGCCTTGGTTGTCAGCGGCAGTGCCGAATCAGGCTGGCGCGCCACTCTCGATGCTGTTGTCGGGCCGCCACCAGAGCGGGCCAGGGCGCCCGTGGATCCTCGAGCGACAGCCAGCGGTGCCGGTAGATCACGATGGCCGGTCGAGGGGAAATCAGCTGGGCGTCGAGCAGGCGATGGATGGCCGATAACCAGCGCTTCGAAGCGAGCTCGAGGTGGTCCAGCCAGGCCACCAGCCGCGTGTCGCCAGAGAAGGGTGGCAGGCCGGCCGGTGTAGTAGGGCAGGCGTTGCTTTGCTGCGCCGTCTCGAGCAGTCGCGAGGCCTCCGCCAGGCGCCGTTCGGCGAGCATCAGTGCACGCAGTAGCTCCGCGGTCAGCGGGCGTTCCTGTAGTGTCTTGAGGTATCCCTCCAGGGTGGCAGAGTCTGCCTCCCAGCGTCGGTCGAACTGGTGAAGGGTCGCTTCACGCAGATAGGCCAGCGCAGGCAGTTGAACATCCACCTCGGGCAGGGCATCCGGCGGCAGCGGCGAGCTGGCCCGGGAGAAGCTCCCGACCCATTCGCTCGAGGCAAACAGGGCGTTCCAGCTTGCCCTGGGGAGCTGGTCGGTCTTTAGCCTGGTGAGGCGTGCCAGCCTGGCCCTGTCGTTGTCGCTGAGCGTGGCCGGAACCTCGGTGTTCCAGCAGCCGCTCAGCCGGCGCCACAGGGTCAGCTCGTAGAGCCAGCGCTGGCTGGGGGGCGCCACCTTGCCCAGCTGGTTGTTGCGCCCGGCGACCAGGTTGGCAATGTGGCAGCCGCGCAGGGCGAACACGTCCAGCAGTGCTTCGCGGGTCTCGGGGATGGCGAACAGCCGGGCGTCCGGCTCGGGGAAGTCGCCGATATTGGTCGGACGGGCCTTGGCCGGGGGCGCCAAGTCCAGCGCAGCGGCCAGGCGCTGTTGATAGTCGCCGAGCAGGGCCTCGCCGGCCCCCTCGCCACAACCGGCCATCAGGCTGGCGATCAGGCCAAGCAGCCACCACCGGCCTCGTTGATGGTGGCGACGTTTATTCCGATGAGAGGGGGATCTCCAGGTCACCATCCGCGATTGCCTTGCTCCGTCGTCTCAAGCGTTCGCCCAGCAGCAGGGCGGCCACCGTCAGGCCGGCCACCAGGCCGATCCAGTAACCATAGACCCCGAGCGGTGCCAGCTGGTCGAGCAGGCCGTGGTCGCCGAGCCAATGGCCGCCACCGAGGCCGACTAGCCAGTAGGCGACGAGAGTGATCAGCATGATCACCCGGGTGTCCTTGTAGCCGCGCAGGGCGCCGGCGAGATTGACCTGCAGCGAATCGGAGATCTGATAGAGCATGGCCAGGCCCACCAGCGACAGGGTGATGCGAGTCACCTCCGGATCGTGTGTATAGAGGCCGATCACCGGCTCCGCGGTGAACCACAGCAGCAGGCAGTTGAGCAACGCCACGCCCAGGGCGATCAGAATGCCGTTCCATGCCACCAGGCGAGCGGCCTCGGGGCGTCCCTGCCCCAGGGTGTTGCCAACCCGCACCGTCAGCGCCATGCCCAGCGACAGTGGCAGCATGAACAGCAGGCTGGTGTAGTTCAGCGCCACCTGGTGAGCGGCCACGGTGACCTCGCCGAGGCTGGCGATGAACAGCGCGATCAGGGTGAACAGCGTCACCTCCACGAAGATCGCCACCCCGATGGGCATTCCCACGTAGAGCAGCTCGCCGATCGGCCGAAGTCGCGGCGGTGTGGGCGAGTGCCACAGCGCAACATCGCCGTAGGCGCGGCTACGGCGGGTGTAGGCGATCATGGCCAGGCACATCACCCACATCGATAGCGCGGTGGCCAGCCCACAGCCCACGGCACCCAGCGCCGGTAGGTTCGTTACCGGGGCCGGCAGCCAATCGCCGAACAAGGCCTCCAGGCCCGCGCCGCCGTAGATCAGCAGATAGTTGCTGGGTATGTTGACGGCCAGCCCCAGCAGGCTGATCCACAGTGCGGGTCGGGTGTGGTTCATGCCGTCGGAGAAGGCGCGAAGTGCCATGAACAGCCCCACGCCGGGCATCCCCAGGGCCACCGCGGCCAGATAGCCTGCGGCACGCTCGGCCACCGCCTGAGGCACCTCCATCAGCTGGAACACTGGCATCACCGTCGTCCACAGCAGCCCGGCTGCGATGATGCCCAGTGCCATGCCGATCCACAGCGCCTGATGTACCTGGATGCGAATGCCATCGCGGCGGCCGGCGCCAAGCAGTTGGGCCACCACCGGGGTAAGGCCCATCAGGGTGCCGGTCATGAACAGCATCAGCGGCACCCACAGGCTCGAGCCCACCGAGACGGCGGCTAGGTCGGTGGCGCTGAGGCGGCCGGTCATCATCACGTCTACCGTGCTCATGGCGGCCTGAGCGAGCTGGGCACCGCAGATGGGCAGGGCCAGGCGGATCAGGGGACGAGTTTCCGTGCGCGAGGCGGCGATCAATTGGGGAATGAACTGGGCCAAGGGTAAGCTCCATGCCAGGGTGGCCCCGTGCTCCATGCAGGCGGGGGAACGCGCCAGTTTAGCAGGCTCCTCGGCGTGGCGCCGCCATGCTGCGCGTGGCGATCGACGCTATACCTAAGACAAGGGGGCCGCGACGACGGCCGTCATCCACCATCCGCAGGCGCGCGGTGCCGGGAGGTGTGAGATGAACGAGTACGATGTCGATGCCACGGGGCGGGGCGAACCGGAGCGGGCCGAGGCGGCTGCCCGGGCGCTGGCAACACGCCTGCAAGGGCGCCTGATACGCCCGCATAATGAGCAGTACGACGCGGCGCGACGGGTCTACAATGCGCTGCATGACCGTCACCCTGCGCTGATCGTGCAGGCGGCGGAGGTGGCCGACGTGGCGGCCACGCTGGCGGTCGCCCGCGACACCGGACTCTCGCTGGCGGTGCGCGGCGGCGGACACAGCGTGGCGGGCTACGGCACCTGCGACGGCGGCCTGGTGCTTGATCTCGGCGGCCTGAATGACTGCCGGATCGATCCCGAGGCGCGCACCCTGCGCGCGGGCGGCGGCGCTACCTGGGCCGATCTGAATCGGGCCGCGGCGGTCTTCGGGCTGGCGACGCCGGGCGGCATCGTGTCCACCACCGGCATCGCCGGCCTGACCTTGGGCGGTGGGCTCGGCTATCTTAACCGTCGCTTTGGCCTGAGCTGCGATAACCTGATCGCCGCCGACCTCGTTACGGCGGAAGGCGACTGCCTGACCTGCCGCGAGGATGCCAACGCAGAGCTGTTCTGGGCGCTGCGCGGTGGCGGCGGAAACTTCGGCGTGGTGATCGACTTCGAGTATCGTCTTCACGAAGTACCCGACATCCTCGGCGGACCGACCTTCTATCCGCTCGACGGCGAGGTCATTCGCCGCTACCGGGAGCGGATCGGCGAGGCGCCGGAGACCCTGGGCGCGCTGCTGGCCATCACCTCGGGGCCGCCGCTACCGTTCCTGCCCGAGGCCTGGCACGGCCGCCCGATGGTGGCGGTGCTGAGCTGCTGGAGCGGGCCGGAAGCAGAAGACGCCTGGGTCGGCGAGTGGCTGGCCGATCTTGGCGAGATCGTGGGGCAGGCCCTGCAGCGCATGCCCTATCCGGTCATCAATACCCTGTTCGACGAGCTGCTGCCACCGGGGCTGCATCACTATTGGAAGGGCTGCTTCTCGGGACCGCCCTCGGACGAAGCGATCGCGGTGCACTTGGACTTCGGTGCGCGCCTGCCCAGCGCGGAAACGGCGACCCTGCTATTCCCCCTCGACGGCGCCTGCCGCCGAATCGAGGCCGACGCCACCGCCTTCGCTTATCGCGACGCCGACTTTGCCACGGCGCTGGGCCCGAGCTGGACCGACCCCGCGGACAGCGAGAGGAACATCGCTTGGGGGCGGGACTACTATCATGCCCTGCGGCCCCATACCGACGGCGGCGGTTACGTCAACTTCATGGCCGACGACGATGGCCACCGGGTGACGGACAACTATCGTCAGCACTACGATCGGTTGGCCCGCCTCAAGGCGCGCGTCGACCCCGGCAACCTGTTCCGGCTCAATCACAACATTCCGCCGGCGCCGCCCGGCTGAGCGTGACGACCTATTCGACCGGTGCCATCAGGGTGTCGGACGAGGTGGGATACGGGGAGGCACGGACGGTCTGGAATGCCATGATCGATCGACGCCCGGCGCTGATCGTGCGGGCCCTTGGCACCGCCGAGAGTCCCACCACGGGGCGATGATCCACAGTGGCGAGCCGACGCGTAGTGAGCAAGCCTTGGCGTCATTGCGCGAGATCGGTCGGCCGCTTGGCGACGGCGCGGCCCGTCGCCCCTATGTCGCCTTTCAGTCGATGTTCGACGCCACCGGCACCGGAGCGCGCAACGACTGGAAGGGGCACTACCTCGACGACCTGAGCGGGGAGGCCATCGAGACGCTGTGCGTCCAGGCCGACCGCATGCCAGGGAGCGAGTCGTCCATCGGCATGCTGTCGCTGGGCGGTGAGATCGCCAGGCGAGATGCAGCATCGACTGCCTATCCACACCGCCGCGCCGGCTGGGTCGTGAACACCCAGCCCGCTGGCGCGATCCCGAGGAGGACCATCGACAGACCGGTTGGGCGCGGGAGGCGTTCGCCACCCTGGCGCCTTTCGCCACCGGCGGGGCCTACGTCAACGTCCTCAGCGGCGACGAGGGCGAGGCCAGGCTCTGCGCGGCCTATGGTGAAGCGACCCATGACCGTCCGAGGGCGCTCAAGCGGCGTTGGGGGCCGAGCCACGTCTTCCACCGCAACCAGAACATCCCGCCGGCCGATGAGGTCGCTGGAGAGTGAGGGCCATACTACCGTCTCGGTGGTTTTCGCCTTTGGGGCGGCCTCGCTATACTGTGCCGCCCATTCACGACCCTGCCGGAGCCCGCGTGAGCCACCGCCTCGAGGATGTCATCGCCCTGTTCGACGGCCTCTTTGTGCCCACCTTCCGCACCCGCCTGGTGCGCGGCGGCGACGAACCGCTATACCTGCCCGCCGATGCCCAGACGCCCTGGCATCGAGTGATCTTCGCCCGCGGCTTCTACGCCAGCGCGCTGCACGAGATCAGCCACTGGTGCATCGCCGGCGAGCGTCGTCGCGAGCTGGAGGATTACGGCTACTGGTACCTGCCCGATGGGCGCGATGCCGAGCAGCAGCGCGACTTCGAGGCGGTAGAAGTGGCGCCCCAGGCGCTGGAGCGCCTGTTCGCCGCGGCCTGCGGGCATCGTTTCCAGGTCAGCGTGGACAACCTGGGCGAGGTGGAGGTCGACCGCGAGGGCTTCGCCGAGCGGGTCGCGGCGCGGGCGGTGCGCTACGAGCGGGAAGGCCTGCCGGTGCGGGCCGAGGCCTTCCGTTCCACCCTGACGGCCTTCTATCGGCAGGGCGCCTCACTCGAGGCGGCCGTGGCGGCGGGCCTGGCGTGTCTCGAACGCCGCAAGGCGCCCGCGGCCGAGCCCGCCTGAGGCAGGCGAAGCTCCCTACAGCTCGTCGCCGTTGAGCCGCTGGTGCAGCGTCAGCATCACCTGGATCTCTTCCTCGGGGCGCAGCGGCTCGAGCCCCAGTTCGCCGAACAGCTCGCCGCGAGCCCGGGACCAGTCGCCGGGCGCCAGTTCCGTATAGAGGCTCTCGGCCGGGGCCAGCTCGACGAAGGGGTCTAGCCCGTAGGTGTCGAACAGCCGTGAGAGTGCCGCCTCGTCGTCGCCGACGCCGGCGGTGTAGAGGGTGGCGTTGAAGTGGTCGGTCTCCAGCTCGCGGATCACGTCCAGCGGGCTCACGCCCATGCTGGAGAGCTCCTCCAGGCTGTAGGCGCCCAGCGAGACCAGCTCGTCGTCCAGCCAGTCGTCGTCGGGCTGAATCAGGGTGTGCTTGACGCGACCGTCCGGCAGGGTCCAGGCGATGGACAGCGGCAGGTCGCCGTCGTCGCCGGTCTCGATCGCAATGAAAGCAGGCAGATCATCCATCTTGGTGCCCCTCCTCGCGGGCAGGCTCGTCGAGGCCGAAGAAGGCCCGGGCGGTGGCGGTGGTGGCGCGGGCCAGGTCGGCTTCCGTGTCGCCGCGCCAGTGGGCGATCTCGCGCACGATCCAGGGCAGTAGCGCCGGCTCGTGGCGTCTGCCCTTGAGTTTGGCAGGTAAATTGCGCGGCAACAGGTAGGGGCAGTCGGTTTCCACCATCAACCGCTCGGCGGGAATCGCGCCGACCAGCTCGCGCAGGTGGTGGCCGCGACGCTCGTCGCACAGCCAGCCGGTCAGGCCGATGTGCAGGTCGAGGTCCAGATAGCCGTAGAGGGTGTCGCGGTCGGCGGTGAAACAGTGCACCACAGCGCGGGAGATGTCGTCGCGCCAGGCGTGCAGCATCTCGCGCATGCGCGGCCCGGCGTCACGCTCGTGGAGAAACAGCGGCAGGCCGCTCTCGGCGGCGAGCGCGAGCTGCGCCTCGAAGGCGTGCTGCTGCTCGGCCGGCGTCGAGAAGTTGCGGTTGAAGTCCAGCCCGCATTCGCCCACCGCCACGATCTCCGGCTGGCGGTGCAGCTCGCGCATGGCGGCCTCCAGCTCGGCATTCCACTGGCTGGCGTCGTGGGGATGCACGCCGGCGGTGGCGTACAGGCCCGGGTAGCGGCGGGCCAGGGTCACGGCCTGCTCGGCGTGCTCGCGGTCGGTGCCGGTGAGGATCAGCGTGTCGACGCCAGCGGCGCGGGCGCGCTGGATCGTCGCCTCGAGGTCGCGGGCGAAGCTCTCGTGGGTCAGGTTGGCGCCGATGTCCACCAGCGGGGCCGGCGAACGGAATCTCAGCGCCTCGGGCAGCACGTCGTCGAAGGGGGGCGTGGCGTCGGCCAAGGCGAAGCTCTCCTGTTGGCGGTTCGTCTAGCGCGCGTGAAACGGGCGCGCATTGTACCCGCGGAGGGTGGGGTGGGGCCACGTCGGGGCGGGCATGCGTTACACTGGCGGCTTGATCGAACGATGAGGTGAATGCGTGACCCTGCTACGTCTGGAACAGCTGCAACTGGCCTACGGCACCCATGTGCTTCTCGACGGCGCCGACCTGGTGCTGGAGAAGGGCGAGCGTCTGGCGCTGGTGGGCCGCAACGGAACCGGCAAGTCGACCCTGCTCAAGCTGGTGTCGGGCGAGAACCTGCCCGACGGCGGCACCATCTGGCGCGCGCCCGGCCTCAAGATCGGCGTGCTCGCCCAGGACCTGCCTGATGCATCCGGCGAGACCATCTTCGACGTGGTCGCCCAGGGCCTGCCCGAGGCCGGCGAGCTGCTCTCCGAATATCACCATCTGGTGCAGCAGGCCGAGCCCGACATGGCGCGCATGGCCCAGCTGCAGACCCGTCTCGAGGCCATCGACGGCTGGTCCTTCCATCAGCGAATCGACGTGGTATTGACCCGGCTCGGGTTGCCGGAGGATGCCGCCATGGCCGATCTTTCCGGTGGCTGGCGCCGCCGTGTGGCCCTGGCCCGTGCGCTGGTGGCCGAGCCCGACCTGCTGCTGCTTGACGAGCCCACCAACCATCTGGACCTGGATACCATCGCCTGGCTGGAGGAGCAGCTCTCCGCCTTCAACGGCTCAGTGCTGTTCATCACCCACGACCGCGCCTTCCTGTCGCGCCTGGCCACCGGCATTCTCGAGCTCGACCGTGGCCGCCTGGGGCGTTATCCCGGCGACTATGCCAAGTATCAGGAGCAGAAGATCCACGAGCTGGAGGTCGAGGCCCGCGAGAACGCCGAGTTCGACAAGAAGCTGGCCCAGGAAGAGGCGTGGATCCGCCAGGGTATCAAGGCTCGGCGCACCCGCAACGAGGGCCGCGTGCGGGCCCTGGAACAGATGCGTCGCGACCGCGGCGAGCGTCGCGAGCGCCAGGGCCGCGTCAGCCTGTCGGTGGATAGCGGTGAGCGCAGCGGCAAGCGAGTCGTGGAGCTGTCCCACGTCTCCCAGTATTACGACGGCGAAGCGATCATCCGCGACCTCAGCATTGAGGTGCAGCGCGGTGATCGCATTGGCCTGATCGGTCGCAACGGCGCCGGCAAGACCACCCTGCTCAAGATCCTGCTCGGCGAGCTCGAGCCCAGCGAGGGCCAGGTACGCATGGGCACCAAGCTGCAGGTGGCCTACTTCGACCAGCTGCGCGCCGGGCTCGAGCCGGAGAAAAGCGTCTACGACAACGTCGCCCAGGGCAGCGATCGGCTCACCGTGGGCGGGCGCGACCGCCACGTGATGAGCTACCTGCAGGACTTCCTGTTCACCCCGGAGCGCGTGCGTCAGCCGGTCAAGGCGCTATCCGGCGGCGAGTCCAATCGCCTGCTGCTGGCCAAGCTGTTCACCCAGCCGGCCAATGTGCTGGTGCTCGACGAGCCGACCAACGACCTGGACGTGGAGACCCTGGAGCTGCTCGAGGAACTGCTGCTCGACTTCGAGGGCACCCTGCTGCTGGTCTCCCACGACCGTGCCTTCATGGACAACGTGGTGACCAGCGTTCTGGCCTTCGAGGGCCAGGGCTACGTGCGCGAGTACGTGGGCGGTTACCACGACTGGGTGCGCCAGGGCGGCAAGCTGCCCCCGGCACCTTGGGAAGGCGCGGCCCGCCAGGGGGCGGAGCCGGTGGCCGAGGAGGTCTCGGCCGCGAGCGAACCGGCCTCATCGGCCAGCGAGAATGTGGCGTCGGCGGCCAAGGCGACGCCCAAGCGAGCCAAGCTATCCTACAAGCTGCAGCGCGAGCTCGACGGCCTGCCGGCGGAAATCGAGCGCCTGGAAGCGGCGGTGGCCGACTTCGAGGAGCAGGTTGGCGATCCCGCCTTCTATCAGCAGGACAACGACACGGTGACCGAGACGCTGCAGGCGCTGAGCGACCGCCAGGCGGAGCTCGATGTCGCCATGGAGCGGTGGATGGAGCTGGAGGCGATGGCTGCCGGTGAAGCCTGACACATGAAAGGCGCCCCGAGGGGGCGCCTTTCTCATGGACCGCTCTGTGGGAGACTTACTCCTCGCTTTCCTCGCCGTCCTTGCCGACGCGCACCGCCAGAACGTCGCACTTGGCGCCGTGCAGCACCCCGGTAGAGGTCGAGCCCAGCAGCAGGGCGAAGCCGTGGCGGCCGTGGGAGCCGACCACGATCAGGTCGACGCCCTGTTCTTCGGCGAAGCGGTGGATCTCGGTGTCGGGCATGCCCACCACTACGTGCTGATTCTCCTTGTCGACGTGGGCGTCGGCGATCTCCGCCAGGCGCTGCTTGGCATGCTCGTCGAGCTGGTCCTGTATGCTGGTCAGGTCCATGGGGATGTCGCCGCCGTAGGCGAAGCCGAGGGGCTCGAGGGTATGCATGATGGAGAGCTTGGCATGGTTGCGGTCGGCGATCTGCATCGCCCGCTCCAGCACCTTGTGAGAATCCTTGGTCAGATCGACGGCGACCAGGACGTGACGATACTCGTTGCTCATGGCAGTGCCTCCGGCAGGGTTCGAGATGAGTAGCTGCCTTCCACTCTAGGACGCACGACGAGACAAGACAACGACTTGCATCAAGATAGGAACAGAAAACGCTTATGATCTGGTTGATCATTGTCGTGGTGGTCGGGCTGGTCTTCGCCCCCGCCATGTGGCTGCGCCCCAGCCCACGCCAGCAGAGGACGATGCGGCTGCGCGACGCCGCCGTCCAGGCCGGCATTCAGGTGCGCCTGGAGCCTTCTCCGCTGCATCAGGATGCCGATCGCCTGCCCGCTTACCGCTGGGTCTATCCCCCGCAGCGTCCTGGGCCGGACTTCATGCTGGTTCGCGACGCCGAGGCTAGCAAGGCCCTGAAGCCGTTCGTCGCGGGGTGGAGATGGCGCAAGGAGCCGCTGCGCCCCATGCCCGAGACCGTGCGACGGCACTTCGAGGCGCTGCTGGCGAGGTTGCCGGGTGACGCGGTGGCGGTGGAGTCGGGACACGATGCCCTGGTGCTGTGGTGGGACGAGTCGATGGAGGTGCAAGCCTTCATGCCCCTGTCCGATGACATGTCCGAGCTCCGTGAGGGGCTGGCGGGGAGTCCGGACCGTCCTGAGGCGCATCTCGGGCCGAGGGCCCCCCGCGCCTGAGCGCGGGGGGGGGGTGGGCTGGTGAGCCCTGGCGAAGCCTAGCCTTCTTCCCGGGCCTGGATCGCCAGCCCATTAGCCTCGATGCGTGACAGTAGCTCGCTGAGCTGAGCGACCTCCTCGCCGGAGAGTCCTTCGAGCATCTCCTTGCGGGCCTGGCTGACCACGGCGTCGATGCGTTGGAGCAGAGGCATGGCCTCGGCGGTGAGCACGATGCGTTTGGTGCGCCGGTCCTGGTCGCACGGGCGGCGCTCGATGAGCCCCTGCTCGGCGAGCTGATCCAGGGTCCGGACCAGCGATGGCGCCTCGACGCCGATGGTCCGTGCCAAGTCGCACTGGGGCTGGTCGTCGCCCATCTGCCACAGGTGATAGAGGGTGACCCAGCGCGTTTGGGTCAGCCCCTCGGGGGCCAGGCGACGGTCGATGATGGCGCGCCACAGGCGCGGCAAGCGAGAGAGTTGAAAGCCGATGTTGGGATGCATGGGACTCTGCATGAACGGGAAAGCCTGAGTTGATTGTCCGGAGCCGTGGCGTGTAATGCAAGTCGCGCGCCATCAGGACTCGGGTCCCGGGCGAGCGATCAAGCGACGTAGATCCAGGCCGGGGATCCCCGGTGGAAGCTGGATGTGGCCGTCGGCCAGGGTAGCCTGTTCGGCCGTGTCGCTGACCCGGAAGCGCAGCACGCCGATGCGTTGGCCGCTGGCGGTCATCACGTCGATCCGCCAGCGGCCGGCCGGCGACTCGGGAAAGTGGCGCTTGTGGGTCCAGGCCCGATAGCCTTCCTCGCGCCCGCCCTGGATCTCCAGCGGGATGCGGTCGACCAGCTCGCCGTCGTGGCGCCATTCGTGGACGACCTCCTCCTTCAGCCCCCGCGGGGCATGAATGGCCGTGTAGGCGTAGAGGCCATGGTCGGTCAGTGCCGCCGGAGTGAGGCGCAGCCCCCCTTCGGGTGCCCGAGCCTGCTCGTCGAAGGAGGGCGACAGGGCGTAGCCCGATAGCCACAGGCTGGCCGGCGGCACCCACGCCCGCCCTAGCCAGCCGAGGCCCGCAAGCAGCGGCAGCAGGGCCAGCATGGCCAGCCAGCGTCCCAGGTTCAGGGGGCGCAGCAGCTGCATCAGGCTCGGCAGGCTGAATATCACCATGGCGATCAGCGCTATCGCCAGGCTCTGGCCGGTGGTCAGATGCAGCAGCGTCGGCAACGTCACCAGTACCACCAGAAATACGCACTGGGCGTGGAAGGCGAAGTACAGCCAGCGGTGTCGGGCGGCCAGGCGGTAGTAGAGCGGGTCGAGGATCGACAGCAGCGACAGGCCCATCATCAACACCGTGAACACCAGCTGGCCGCTGCTCCACACCGTGGTCGCCAGCAGGAACGGCAGCGCGAAGAACAGGGTTTCCTGGTGGACCATCTGGGCGATGAAGGTGGTGATCCCGCGGGGCAGCGCGGGGTAGCCGCGGTTCGTCAGCCAGCGGGCGATCAGGCTCTCCGACAGCAGTAGCACCCAGGCCACCAGCATGCCCAGCGCCAGGGCGGCGCCGAGCCACTGCTGGCGCTCCACCAGGAAGAAGCTCGCCATCCCGGCGGCGAAGGCTACCGGCGGCCACAGCCAGTGCCAGGGGCGGGCGCGCTCGGCCAGGCGGGCCAGGCGGCGTTGCCAGGCCTCGAAGCGGGAGGCGCGGGCGTCAGGAGGAGGAAGCAGGCGGTCGGCGGTCATGGGCGCATCCTAGCAGGCCGTGCGTCGTGGTGGGAGTCGCCGTGGGGCGACGTGGGGCGACGTGGGGCCACGTGGGGCGGTCGGGAAGGGCTTGACGTCATCCTCAGACTGGCCCAAGCTGATCGAATCAAACGGCCGTATGAATTCCTGCACGGAGATTCGTGGATGATCTATCAAGGCAATGCCATCACCGTGGCACGCGATGACGACGCCGTCGCCACCCTGACCTTCGACCTCGCGAACGAGTCGGTCAACAAGCTGTCGGCGTCGGTGGTCGAGGAACTCGCCGAGGCGGTGGAGGCGGTTCGCAAGGCCCCGGGGGTCGAGGGGCTGATCCTGGCCAGCGCCAAGGAGGCCTTCATCGTCGGTGCCGATATCACCGAATTCCACGCCATGTTCGAAAAGGGTGAGGACGAGATCCTGGCCATGCTCGAGCGGGTACACGGTATCTTCAATGCCCTGGAGGATTTGCCGTTTCCCACCGTCACCGCGCTTAACGGCCTGGCCCTGGGCGGTGGCTGCGAGGTGGTATTGTCGACGGATTTCCGGGTGATGAGCGAGTCCGCTCAGATCGGCCTGCCCGAGACCAAGCTTGGCATCCTGCCCGGCTGGGGCGGCTGCGTGCGCCTGCCGCGGCTGATCGGTGCCGACAATGCCATCGAGTGGATCGCCGGGGGCACCCAGAACAAGGCCGCCGAGGCGCTACGCATGGGCGCCGTGGATGCCGTGGTACCCGGCGATGAACTGGCCGCGGCGGCCCGTGATCTGCTCGATCGTGCCCGAGCCGGCGAACTGGATCACAAGGCGCGGCGCGCCGAGAAAACGACGCCGCTGAAGCTCGATGCCATCGAGCAGATGATGGCCTTCGAGACCGCCAAGGGCTACGTGGCCGGCAAGGCCGGTCCTCACTACCCGGCGCCGATCGAGGCCATCAAGGTGATCCAGAAGGGCGCCGGTGAGGCCCGGGAGCGAGCCCAGGCCATCGAGGCCAAGGCCTTCGCCAAGCTGGCGAGGACCGAGGTCTGCTACAACCTGGTGGGCCTGTTCCTCAACGACCAACTGGTCAAGAAGCAGGGCAGTCGCTATGCCAAGCAGGCGCGCCCCGTCGAGCGGACCGCGGTGCTGGGCGCCGGTATCATGGGCGGCGGCATCGCCTACCAGAGCGCTTCCAAGGGCACGCCCATCCTGATGAAGGACATCAAGGACGAGGCCATCGAGCTGGGTCTCAAGGAAGCCCGCAAGCTGTTTGCCAAGCAGGTCGAACGCGGCAAGTTCACTGTCGAGCAGATGGCCGAACGGCTGACCAACATCCGCCCGACGCTGTCCTATGGCGACTTCGCTGGGGTCGACCTGGTCGTCGAGGCCGTGGTGGAGAATCCCAAGGTCAAGGGCGCCGTGTTGGCCGAGGCCGAAGAGGCGGTAGGCGAGGACACCGTGCTGGCCTCCAACACCTCGACCATCTCGATCACCCGCCTGGCTGAGCATCTCAAGCGCCCCGAGAACTTCTGCGGCATGCACTTCTTCAATCCGGTGCATCGCATGCCGCTGGTCGAAGTTATCCGCGGCGAGAAGACCGGTGACGCCGCCGTGGCGGCCACCGTCGCCTACGCTCGCCAGATGGGCAAGACGCCGATCGTGGTCAACGACTGCCCGGGTTTTCTGGTCAATCGGGTGCTGTTCCCCTATTTCGGCGGCTTCAGCCAGCTGGTGGCGCAAGGGGCCGACTTCCGCCGTATCGACAAGGTGATGGAGCGCTTCGGCTGGCCGATGGGCCCCGCCTACCTGCTCGACGTGGTGGGCATGGACACCGCGGTGCATGCCGGCGAGGTGATGGCCGAGGGCTTCCCTGAGCGCATGGCCGACATGGGCAGCGCCGGCGGCAAGAGCGCGATCCAGCTGATGGTCGACCACCAGCGCCTGGGCCAGAAGAACGCCAAGGGCTTCTACGCCTATGAAGAGGACAAGAAGGGCAAGCCGAAGAAGGTCGTCGACGAGGCCGCCCTGGAATTGGTCGCGCAGCTGGCCGATGGCGAGCGCGACTTCTCCGACGAAACGATCATCGCCAGGATGATGGTGCCGCTGTGCCTGGAGACGGTGCGTTGCCTGGAAGATGGCATCGTCGGCACGCCGGCCGAGGCCGACATGGCGCTGATCTACGGCATCGGCTTCCCGCCGTTCCGCGGCGGCGCCCTGCGCTATATCGACGCCATGGGTGTGGACGCCTTCGTCGCCCAGGCCGACGAGCTGGCCGCCGAACTCGGGCCGCTCTACGCCCCCACTGGCAAGCTGCGCGAGATGGCCCGCCAGGGCGAGCGTTTCTATCAGGATGCCGGTCAGGCCTGATTCACCACGTACAAGGGAGATATCATTCGATGAATTTGCATCCGAGAGACATCGTGGTGGTCGACGGCGTCCGTACCGCCATGGCCAAGGCCAAGCACGGCGCCTTCCGCCACGTGCGCGCCGAGAACCTGTCCGCCGCCGTCATGCAGTCGCTGTTCGACCGCAACCCGGGGCTCGACCCGAAAGAGGTCGATGACGTCATCTGGGGCTGCGTCAACCAGACCCTGGAGCAGGCCATGAACATCGCCCGCAACGCGGCGATCATGACCGGCATTCCGCGCAGCGTGCCTGCCCAGACCGTCAACCGCCTGTGCGGCTCCTCGATGAGCGCGCTGCACATCGCCGCGGCCAACATTCGCGCCGGCATGGGCGACGTCTACGTGATCGGCGGCGTCGAGCACATGGAGCACGTGCCGATGACCCACGGCGTCGACGTCAATCCGACCGCCAGCAAGCATGCCGCCAAGGCTGCCATGATGATGGGCCTGACCGCCGAGCTGCTGGGCAAGATGCACGGCATCTCACGGGAGGACCAGGACGCCTTCGGCGTGCGATCACACCGGCTCGCCCAGGCCGCCCAGGACAACGGCGGCTTCGACCGCGAGGTCATCGGCGTCGAGGGTCACGACGCCGAGGGGCGTCGGGTCCGCGTCGACCGCGACGAGGTGATTCGTGCCGATGCCAGCCTGGAGAGCATGGCCGGGCTCAAGCCGGTGTTCGATCCCAGGAACGGCACCGTCACCGCCGGCACCTCCTCGGCGCTGTCGGTGGGCGCCAGCGGCATGGCGGTGATGAGCGCCGAGCGCGCCCAGGCGCTGGGCCTGGAGCCGATCGCTCGAGTGCTCTCCACCGGCGTGGCGGGCTGTGACGCCTCGATCATGGGCTACGGTCCGGTGCCAGCCTCGAAGAAGGCGCTCAAGGCCGCGGGCCTGACCATCGACGACATCCAGACCGTCGAGCTCAACGAGGCCTTCGCCGCCCAGTCGCTGCCGGTGCTCAAGGATCTGGGCCTGCGCGACCGCATGGAGGAGGCGGTCAACCTGCACGGCGGTGCCATCGCCCTGGGCCATCCGCTGGGCTGCTCTGGGTCGCGCATCTGCACCACCTTGCTCAACGTGATGCGCGAGCGCGATACCTCTCTGGGCCTGGCCACCATGTGCATCGGCATGGGCCAGGGCGTGGCCACGGTGTTCGAGCGCCTCAAGTAAGCGCCATGGCCGTTCGCGGCCCGTCCCCAACGTCACGACGGCACCCTTCGGGGTGCCGTCGTCGTATCCGCTCAGTCGCTGCCGGTCTGCTGCAGCTGTTGCACTGAGGCGACCAGGTCGTTGAAGCGTTCGCCCTGTACCTGGACGTGGGACTCGATCTCGGTCTCGGCGCGCTGCTCGTCTCCCTCGGCGATCGCCGCCAATACTCTCTCGTGTTCCGCCAGCGAGCGCTCGAGTCGATGGCGCAGGTGGAGCTGCATGCGTCGGTAGGGCTGCAGCACCGCATGCAGCCGCGCGGCTTCCTGGGCCAGGAAGCGGTTGTGGCTGGCCTCGTAGATGCGCTGGTGAAAGACGCCGTTCTCGTAGTAGTAGCCGTTGGCATCCCCGGCCTCGGCCATTCGCCGGCAGGCCTCGTGGGCGTCGCGCAGTCCTGCCAGTTCCTCTGCGGTGATGCGCCTTGCCGCCAGCCGTGCGCACATGCCCTCCAGCTCGGCCATCACCTCGAAGCGTTCCACCAGCTCGGCCACGCTGAGCTGGGTGACGAAGGTGCCGCGCTTCGGCACCACCTTGACCATCCCCGACATCGCCAGCTGCTGGATCGCCTCGCGGACCGGCGTGCGCGAGCACTCATACTCCCGCTCCAGGGCTTCCGGATCGAGGCGAGCCCCGGGGGGATAGCGCCCCTTGATGATGGCGTCCTCCAGCAGGTCGCGTAGCCGCTGTGCCTGGGAAACCTTGCCCATTTCCGATCCTCCTGCTTGACACATCTATATCTTGTACCTAAATGTTATATATAACAACTCGGCATCATGTATTCTTGATGCTGGCGTCATCCTTGCACGAGGTCGATTAGCCTCGCATCTGGAGATCAGGGCATGAAGATGAACATGGATTTCCTGGAAAGGTTGCTGTCGAGCGTGTCCCGGCGGGCGCGACATCGTCCTGGGCGCGAAGGAGGAAGAGAGGCGTCGCCCGACATGCCGGCACTCGCCACGGCCTGTGACACCCTGCTGACAGGAAGCGGCGGTGAGGCGTCTCAGATCCTCGTTGCCCAGCGGATCCTGAACGGCTATGACGGCCTGCAGGCCGATGATCGTCGCGCCTTTCTCGCCATGCTTGCCGAGCGCCATGGGGCGTTGCCCGAGGCAATCCACGCCGCCTATGCCGCCTATCGCGAGCGGGAGGACGAGGCCAGCCTGCAGCAGCTGATCGAGGCCTGCGAGCCGCCGCGCCAGGAACTGCTGCGTCGACTCAACCTCTGCCCCGGCGGCACCTATGAGCTGGTCAAGATGCGCGCCGACCTGCTGGGAAACCTCGCCGACGCCCCGCAACTGGCGGCATTGGATGCCGACTTCGCCCACCTGTTCGCTTCCTGGTTCAATCGAGGCTTTCTGATGCTGGAGAGCATCGACTGGAACACGCCGGCGGCGGTGCTGGAAAAGCTCATCGAATACGAGGCCGTGCACGAGATCCGGGACTGGAGTGATCTTCGCCGCCGTCTCGACCCGGAGGATCGGCGCTGCTACGCCTTCTTCCATCCGGCCATCGGCGACGAGCCGCTGATCTTCGTCGAAGTGGCGCTGTGCCGCGGGATCCCTGGCAACATCCAGACCCTGCTCGCCGGTGGTGACGAGGTCGCCCCGGAAGACGCGGATACCGCGGTGTTCTACAGCATCAGCAACTGCCAGGCAGGCCTGAAAGGCATCTCTTTCGGCAACTTCCTGATCAAGCAGGTCGTGCAAGAGCTCAAGCGTGAACTTCCCGAGCTCGACAACTTCGTCACCCTGTCGCCGGTGCCGGGGTTCGCCAAGTGGCTGACGGAACGGCGCGAAGCCGGCGAGTGTCGGCTCTCGCCCGATAACGCCGCCTGCCTGGACGAAGCCGGCTGGTGCGACGATGTGGCGGCCCGTGAAGCCCTCGAACCTGAGTTGCTGGCACTCGCCGCCCACTATCTCTGCACGGCCAAGCAGCACCACGGCCTGCCGCGGGATCCGGTGGCACGCTTCCATCTCGGCAACGGCGCCAGCCTTCACCGCCTCAACTGGCCCGCCGACACCTCCGCCAAGGGCTGCCGCCAGGCCCATGGCCTGATGGTCAACTACCGCTACGAACCGGACCGCATCGAGCAGAACCACGAGGCCTTCAGCCGCGAAGGCACCGTGGTCTGCACCAACGAGATTCGTCGTCATGCCAAGCGCGCCCAGCCGCTGTTGGCGGCGCCGGTCGACGCCTGACGCCCATCTCACCCCAGGAGACACGCATGAATCACAATCTCTTCTTGCAGTTCCAGGCCCACTTTCGCCAGACCCCGGACAAGACGCTGATCGATACCCCCGAGGGCAAGCGCTATTCCTACGCCGAGGTGCTGGCCACGTCCCAGCGCCTGGCCGGCGCGCTTCAGGCGCTCGATGTCCAACCCGGTGACCGGGTGGCGGTGCAGGTCGACAAGAGCCCCGAAGCGATCATGCTCTACCTGGCCTGCCTGCAGGTCGGCGCGGTCTATCTGCCGCTCAACACCGCCTATACCGGCGCCGAAATCGACTACTTCCTGGGCGATGCCGAGCCGCAGCTCTATGTCTGCCCGCCCGAGCGGTCCGGTGAGGCCCAGCGCTTCTGCCAGGCGGGGCGCGCGGTGCACGTTGAAAGCTTGGGCACTGCTGGCGACGGCAGCCTGATGGAGCGTGCCGCGGACGCCGAGCCGGTCACCGAGATCGCCCGGCTCGACGAGAACGACCTGGCGGCGATCCTGTATACCTCAGGCACCACCGGACGCTCCAAGGGGGCCATGCTCAGCCACGCCAACCTGGCGTCCAACAGTCGGGCCTTGGCCGAGGCCTGGCACTTCTCCGCTGACGATCATCTGCTGCACGCGCTGCCGATCTTCCACACCCACGGGCTGTTCGTGGCCTGCAACATCGTGCTGACCGCGGGGGCCTCGATGTCTTTCCTGCCCAGGCTCGATGTCGACCAACTGCTCGATCTGATGCCGCGCGCCACAGTGCTGATGGGCGTACCGACCTTCTACACTCGCCTGCTGCAGTCGCCGCGCCTGAACCGCGACACCGTCGCCAGCATGCGGCTGTTCGTCTCCGGTTCGGCGCCGCTGCTGGCCGAGACCCACGAGCAGTTTCTCGCGTGCACCGGTCACGCCATTCTCGAGCGCTATGGCATGACCGAGACCAACATGAATACCTCCAACCCCTACGACGGCGAGCGTCGTCCGGGGACGGTGGGCTTCCCGCTGCCTGGCACCGAACTGCGCATCACCGACCGCGACAGCGGCGCCGAGCTGGCGCGGGGCGAGACCGGCCTGGTCGAGCTGCGTGGCCCCAATGTCTTCCAGGGCTACTGGCGCATGCCAGAGAAGACCCGCAGCGAGTTCCGCGACGACGGCTTCTTCATCACCGGCGACCTGGGGATGATCGACGATGATGGCTACCTGCACATCGTCGGCCGCGACAAGGATCTGGTGATCTCGGGGGGCTACAACGTCTACCCAAAGGAGGTCGAGCAGTTGATCGACGAACTGCCGGGGGTGGCCGAGTCGGCGGTGTTTGGCGTCGCCCACCCCGACCTGGGAGAGGGCGTCACCGCGGTGGTGGTTGCGCGCGAGGGCGAGACGGCACCCGACGAGGCGGCGGTGAAGGCGGCACTGGGCGACCATCTGGCCCGCTACAAGCAGCCCAAGCGAGTATTTGTCGCCGACGCCTTGCCGCGCAATGTCATGGGCAAGGTACAGAAGAACCAGCTGCGCGAGGCCTATGCCGATCTCTATACCGAGCAGGAGGCGAATACCACGGCCGGGTGATCCGGCTGTCCTGCGCCCGGCCATGCCGCCGGGTATTCCCCGCCGCGAGGATACGCGGCGTGGAGCACGCTCATGCTCGGGCAAGGCCCGAGACTCGATTACAACGACAAAGAAGGACATGATCATGGTGATTTACGGAGTGGCCCTGCTGGCCGGATGCATGATGCTGGGGCTGATGGTCGGCGACCTGCTGGGGCAGGTGCTGGGCATCGATGCCAACCTTGGCGGTGTCGGCATCGCCATGCTGCTGCTGATCTTCTCGACGGGCTACCTCAAGGCCCGCGGCAAGCTGCCGGAGGCGACCGTCAGCGGCATCAACTTCTGGAACGCGATGTACATCCCCATCGTGGTGGCCATGGCGGCCAGCCAGAACGTCGCCGCGGCCTTCAGCGGCGGCCTGGTGGCGCTGCTGGGCGGGGCCCTGGCCGTGGTGCTGGGACTGGCGCTGGTGCCGGTCCTGGCCGGCAAGCCCACGCGGGCGCCAGCCGCGGCTGACGGGCCGACGGCCCGCGCCGAGTCCCTGTCGCCGCGCACTGCCAACCGTTAAGGGGAGCCCCACCATGCTGCAGTCACTGTTCGATCTCTTCGACAAGTACCACCTGGTGGCGGCCTTCGCCGTCATTGGCCTCACCATGTACGCCGCCTATTGGATCAGCGCCCGCTTCACCCGCGGCAAGCTGCACGGCTCGGCGATCGCCATCATGCTTGGCCTGGCGCTCGCTTATGCGGGTGGCAAGATCACCGGCGGGTCAGACGGGCTGGCGGATATCACGTTGTTCTCCGGCCTGGGGCTGATGGGTGGGGGCATGCTCCGCGACCTGGCGATCATTGCCACCGCCTACGGCGTTCGCTTCGAGGAGATACGGGAGGCCGGGATTCGCGGCGTGCTGGCGCTGTTCGCCGGCGTGGGAGTGTCCTTCCTCGCCGGTGGACTGGTCGCGGTCGGCTTCGGCTACACCGACCCGGTCGATATCACCACCATTGGCGCCGGCGCCGTGACCTACATCGTCGGTCCCGTCACCGGCGCGACCCTGGGTGCCAGCTCCGAGGTAATCGCCTTGTCCATCGCGGCAGGGCTGGTCAAGTCGATCCTCACCATGATCCTCACTCCCATGGCGGCGCGTCTCATCGGCCTCGACAACCCTCGCTCGGCGATGATCTTCGGCGGCATGATCGGCACCACCAGTGGCGTGGCTGCGGGGCTGGCCGCCACCGATGCTCGGTTGGTGCCCTACGGTGCCATGACTGCGACTTTCTATACCGGCCTCGGCATCCTGCTTGCGCCTACCGTGCTGTTCTTGCTCGTGCGCGGCGTGTTCTAGGCGACGGTAGCGCTTGGGCCCCGAGGCGTGTCCCGGGGCCCGGGGATCCCCTCCATGACAAGGAAATCGACATGTTCACGACTTCTTCCATGTCTTGCGGCCAACGCCTCCCCGAGATCGTCCAGTGGGACGCCCTGAGCCTCTCCCGGGCGATCCATGCGCGGGAGGTCTCCTGCCGCGAGGTGATGTCGAGCTATCTGGCGCATATCGAGGCATGCAACCCTCGGGTCAACGCCCTGGTGTCGCTGCAGGACGGCGAGCGGCTGATGGCCGAGGCCGACGAGCGCGACCGCGAGCTGGCGCGCGGCGTGTCGCGCGGCTGGCTGCACGGCATCCCCCAGGCGATCAAGGATCTCTCGGCGACGGCCGGCATCCGCACCACCCTGGGCTCGCCGCTGTTCGCCGATCAGGTGCCGACCCGTGACGGCATCATGGTCGAGCGCATCAAGCGTGCCGGCGCCATCGTCATCGGCAAGACCAACACGCCGGAGTTCGGCCTCGGTTCTCAGACCTACAACCCGCTGTTCGGGGCCACCCGCAATGCCTTCGACCCCGCCAAGTGTGCCGGCGGATCCAGCGGTGGCGCCGCCGCCGCGCTGGCCATGCGCCTGTTGCCGGTGGCCGACGGCAGCGACATGATGGGCTCGCTGCGTAACCCGGCCGCCTACCACAACGTCTTCGGCTTGCGCCCTTCCTTCGGGCGGGTGCCGCACGGGCCGCAGCCCGAGGTGTTCGGCCATCAGCTGGCCACCGAAGGGCCCATGGGGCGTACGGTCGCCGATGTGGCGCAGCTGTTGGCGACCCAGGCCGGCCCCGACCCGCGGATGCCGCTGTCCATCGTCGAGGATCCCGCGGCCTTCGCCGGCGATCTGGAGGGGGAGGCCAGGGGGCTGCGCATCGGTTGGCTGGGGGATTGGCAGGGCTACCTGCCCATGGAGCCGGGCGTGCTGCCGCTCTGCGAGCGGGCGCTCGGCACCTTTCGCGAGTTGGGCGTCGAGGTCGAAGCTGTGGTGCCCGATTTCGATCCCGCCCGGCTGTGGCAGGCCTGGGTCACGCTGCGTCAGTGGGCGGTGGCGGGCAACCTCGGCGAGGCTTTCCTCGATCCCGCCAAGCGCGATCGGCTCAAGCCCGAGGCCCAGTGGGAGGTCGAGGGCGGCCTGGCGCTGTCGGCGCTGGACGTGCACCGTGCCAATCTCACCCGCAGCGCCTGGTATGCCTGTCTCCTTGAGCTCTTCGAGGACTACGACTATCTGGCGCTGCCTACCGCCCAGGTGTTCCCCTTCGACGTCGATACGCCCTGGCCGCGGACGATCGCTGGCCGCGAGATGGATACCTACCACCGCTGGATGGAGGTGGTGATCCCCGGTTCGCTGTCGGGCTGCCCGGTGATCAGCTTGCCCGCAGGCTTCAGCGACACCGGCCTGCCCATGGGCATTCAGGTGATCGGCCGCCACCAGGCCGACCTGGCCGTGCTGCGGCTGGCCCGGGCGTACGAGGCGGCGAACGAAGCGCTGCTGAGCCGCCGGCCGATCATCTAACCGGACGTCGCCGTATCCGCCGCCGGCGCCTGTGTCGGATCCGTCGACGTGGCCGGCTCGGAAGCGTTGGGGGAGGGCGGTTCGGCGGGCAACCAGCCGCGCTCTCGGTAGTAGCGCTTGGCGCCTTCGTGCAGCGGCGCCGAGAGCCCGTCGTGGATCATGCGTTCCGGGGTGAGGTCGGCGTAAGCCGGATGCGTGGCCTTGAAGGCCTCGAGGTCGTTGAAGACGGCGGCGACGATGTCATGGACGGCCTGCGGGTCGGCGTCCGCCGAGGCGACCAAGGTGGCACGGACGCCGAATGTCGTCACCGCCGGCTGGTCGTCGCCATAGAGGCCGGCTGGAATGGTGGCACGGGCGAGGTAGGGCGTCTCGGCCACCAGGCTTTCGACCGCCGGGCCGGTCACATCGACCAGCCGGGCGTTGCAGAGCCGGACGGCCTGTTCGACGGAGGGGTTGGGGTGCCCCACGGTATAGACCATGGCATCGATGTTGCCGTGGCAGAGTTCCAGCGACTGCTGGTCGGCGGGCAGCTCGTCGGCCGGCCTGAAGTCGTCGAGGGTCCAGCTCCAGGCCTCGAGCAGCGTCATCATGGTGCCGCGCTGACCGGAGCCGGGATTGCCGACGTTCACCGCATGCCCCTTGAGGTCGGCGAAGCCGTCGATGCCGCTGTCGCGTCGCACCACCAGGGTGAAGGGCTCGCCGTGCAGCGACATGACCGAGCGCAGCGTGTCGTCCGGACCGGCCTCGGCGAAGCTGCCCGTGCCGGTGACGGCCTGATACTGCAGGTCCGACTGGGCGAGGGCGACGGTCACCTCGCCGGCTCGCACCGCGGCGAGGTTAGCCGCGGAGCCGCCGCTGGGCTGGGCGATGCAGGGCGCATCGAGCAACCGGCACAGGGTGCGCCCAGTGGCGTGGTAGACGCCGGCAGGGCTTGCCGTGGCGATGACGGTGGGCGGAGCATCGGCGGCCTGGAGCGGCATGCCCGGCCAGGCCAGGGCCGCCAGCCACAACAAGTGACGGCCGAGCGAAGCGGGGAAAGACGCGATGGCGCGCTGTGGCGCCGTCCATTGGAATTCCATGGCGCACCTCCTGAGGCATCGGCGTGTTGCCGAGCGTCGATAGCCTCAGCATAGCCCCGCCTTTTAGAGGATGCCGCCGTCCAGGCCTGCGGCCAGATACAGCCCCAGCTCCTCGGCCTGGTCGATGAAGTCGTCCTGCCACTCGCCCCTGAGCGTCAGCGGTTCCTGCACCCATTTCCAGCGCAGGCCGGTGACGATGCCCTCAACGGCGCGGCGGGTGCCGGTACCATCGTGGCCGGCGCGAATGTAGAGCGCGCAGGGCAGGCCCTGGGTCTCTTCCAGTAGCGGGTAGTAGCAGCGATCGAAGAAGTCCTTCAGGGCGCCGCTCATGTAGCCCAGGTTCTCGGTAGTGCCGAGCAGGATGGCGTCGCAGGCCCGCACGTCCTCGGGGCCGGCCTCCAGCGGTGGCCTGACCACCACCTCGACGTCCTCGATATCGGGGTGGCGGGCGCCGCGCTCGGCGGCCTCGCGCAGGCGGCGGGTGTTGGGGGAGGGCGCATGGGCCACGATCAAGAGTCGCTTCATGTCGGCCTGCCGGGTTGAAGAATGGCGTGACCGCCATCATGCCATGGAGTAGCGCCGTTGACAGGCTCGCACGCCTCGCCGACGCTGAAATCAGCATCCACGATTCCATCAGGGAGGAAGCCCCATGGCCTTCGCCTTTTCGACGATGCAGGTGACCAGTTCCGCCTTCGAGGACCGCCAGGCGATCCCCGTCAAGTACACCGGGGAGGGCGATGACCTGTCGCCGCCCCTGGCCTGGGAGAATCCCCCGGAGGGCACCAAGGGCTATGCGGTGATCTGCCACGACCCGGACGCGCCGCTGGTGCAGCACGGCAGCTACGGCTTCGTCCACTGGGTGCTCTACGACCTGCCGGGCTCGACCACTTCGCTGAAGGAGGCGACCGCCGCGGGCACCCGGGGGCGTAACGACTTCAACCGCAACGGCTACGGCGGGCCGATGCCGCCGGAAGGGCATGGCCTGCATCAGTACTACTTCTGGGTGCTGGCACTGGACAAGCCCACCGCGCTGCCCGAAGGCATCTCCATGGACGAGCTGCTCAAGCAGGTCGAGCCGCACCTGCTGGGCATGAACCGGCTGATCGGCACCTACCGTCGCGACTGAACGCCTCCGCGCCCCGCTGCCTGACGGGCGGCGGGGCTCAGTCGGCGATCATGTCATTGTGGGATGGGGCGGCGACGTCGTGGTTGGTGGTGACGATGTGCTCCAGTTCCTCGCAGAAGGCCTCCAGCGCCCCACCGGTATGGCCGGGTCGCCGGTGGAGTTCGATTTCCACCTGACCCAGCAGCGGCAATCCCTCTGCCTCGCCGACGATCCGGCAGCCCGCCGGCACGCTGCGAGGCGTCTTCACCGTCATCGCCAAGCCCGCCTGCACCGGCAGGTTGATACCGGTGGGGGACTGGCTGGCGTAGCGAATCTCCCAGCGCCGCTTCTCGCGGCCCAGCGCCGATAGGGCATGGGCCCGGAAGGTGCAGCCCTCGGGGTTGAGGGCCAGCGGCAGGACCTCCCAGTCGCCCGGGTGGCACTCTTCGGCCACCACCCACACCATCGGCTCCCAGCCCAGCAGCTGACCGGACTGGGTCGGCAGGTGGCGGATCGACAGCACCACGTCCAGCAGGCCCTCCTGGAACTGTGCGACCAGCGACGCGCTGATGTCGCAGGTGATGTCCAGCCGTGTGTCCGGAAAGCGCTGGGCGTAACGTTCCAGCAGCTCGGGCAGGTAGGCGCTGGCCTGTTCCTCCGAGGTGGCGAAGCGGATCAGCTCGCCGCGCCGCTGCTCGCCCAGCGCCTCACGGGCTTCGTCCTCCAACGTCAGTATGTGACGGGCATAGGGCAGCAGTCGCTCGCCGTGGCGGGTCAGCAGCACGCTGCGGCTGGTGCGCTCGAACAGTGGCTGGCCCATCTGGTCCTCGAGGCGCTTGATCTGCAGGCTTACCGCCGACTGAGTGCGATGCAGCACCTTCCCGGCGGCACTGAAGCCCTGGCACTCGGCCACGGTGACGAAGGCGCGAAGCAGCACGGTATCCATAAATTAATGAGTCCTTGAAATTAGTACCATCTCAATGATTCATTTCTATTATGAATAGGCCGCTTCTAAGCTGTCCAGCATGAATACGACAGCGGAGCATCCCATGCCTGTGGAACCCTCGGTCGACACCCCTGCCAGCGCTCTCGACGGGTTGATCGACCTGCAACGCTACCCCCTCAACGACCTCGATGGCGATACGGGGCGCACCCTCATCGAGCAGTGTCGCCGCCAGCTGGCGGTGGACGGTTGTGTGGTCCTCAAGAAGTTCGTGCCTGCCGAGGCCCTCGAGCGTCTCGAGCGCGAGACCGAGCGTCTGTCTCCGGACGCCCACTACAACCAGACCGAAACCAATCCGTACAACTGCGATGCCGATCCCTCCAAGCCGGTCAGCCACCCGCTGAATCGGTTCGACGATCGCACCAACGGCTTCGTCGCCGGCGATCGCATCGGCGAAGACACCATCATCCGTCAGGTCTACCAGAACCCCGACTTCCAGCGCTTCATCGCCACCGTGGTCGGCATGGAGGAGATCCACCAGTACGCCGACCCGCTGGCCGACCTGGTGGTCAATATGCTGCGCGAGGGCTGCCAGCACCCGTGGCACTACGACACCAACGAGTTCATCGTCACCATGATGACCCGCCAGTCCCACGGCGGCGGCCGCTTCGAGTATGCCCCGGGCATCCGCAACCCCGAGGGCGAGAACTTCGAGGACGTCGAGAAGGTCCTCGACGGCGACCGCTCGCGGCTCAAGTCGCTGGACCTGGCGCCCGGCGACCTGCAGATCTTCTTCGGCCGCTACTCGCTGCACCGGGTGACCCCGGTCGAGGGCGATCGTGAGCGCCACACGGTGATCTTCGCCTATGCCATGGAGCCGGGCTTCATCGGTCGCCCCGAGCGGGCCCAGCGCATCTTCGGGCGCATGGCCCCGGTCCACGAGAAGCTGCTGAAGCAAGGCATGCAGCGCAGCGACTCGCTGGTCGACTGATCTGGCTCCCGTCCTTCCTGCCTTCGGCGTCGGTCTGGCCGGCGCCGCCTGAGGTGGCCCTCACACCGACACCCCGAGAGACCTGACATGAGCATCGTGGATTTCGAGAAGCTGACCGACAACGAACCGGAACGGATTCCGGTGGTGCCTTCGGCGCCGATGGCCAACGGCGACAGCATCCCCACCGCCTTCGATCCGATGCAGCTGCGCGCCGGGCGCCTGGCCCGTCTGAGGGCGATGATGGCCGAGCAGGGCTATGCGGCCCTGGTGCTTTTCGATCCCTACAATCAGCGCTACGCCACCGGCTCGCGCAACATGTTCGGCTACTTCCTGCGCAACTCCACGCGCTATATCTACGTACCGCTGGACGGCCCGGTCATCCTGTTCGAGTATCCCGGCAGCGCCCACGTTTCCACCTGGTTGGAGACTATCGACGAGTCGCGTACCTCCAAGGTGGTGTGGTCGGCGGTCAACCAGCGCGACAACCTGTCCTCCGACCCCTTCGGCGTCGAGATTGCCGAGCTGATGGAGGAGCACGGCCACGGCAACAAGAAGATTGGCCTGGACCGCTGCGCGCTGAACCTGGCTCGCTCGCTGGAGGCCCAGGGCCTGGAGGTCTTCGACTGCATGCAGGACACTCTGCACTGCCGACGCATCAAGACGCCCGAGGAGATCGCCTGCCTGGCCCAGTCCATGGCCGGCAGCGAGGCCGCGGTGGCCGAGGTGGAGGCCGCCATCAAGCCCGGCGTCAGCGAGAACGAGCTGTTCGCCATCATGTACGGTGACGTCATCCGCCAGGGTGGCGAGTTCATCGAGACCCGGCTGCTGTCTTCCGGGCCCCGCACCAATCCCTGGTTCAACGAGGCAAGCGACCGGGTGATTCGTCCCGGCGAGCTGGTGGCGCTGGACACCGACACCATCGGCTGCCACGGCTACTACTCCGATTTCTCGCGTACCTTCCACGTCGGTCCCGGCAGGCCGAACGCCTACCAGAAGAGCCTCTATCGCATGGCCTACGACCAGGTGCACCACAACATGGGCATTCTGGCGCCTGGCATGAGCTATCGCGAGATCGCCGAAAAGGCGTGGAAGATTCCCGAGCGCTTCCTCGATCGCCGCTATCCGTCGATCATCCACGGCGTGGGCATGCACGGCGAGACGCCGCTGGTCGCCCATCACATGGACTTTGACCGCTTCTCCAAGGACGGCGTTTTGGAGCCCGGCATGGTGGTCTCGGTGGAGAGCTACATCGGCGAGGTCGGCGCCGCCGACGGCGTCAAGCTGGAGGAGGAGGTGCTGGTCACCGAGACCGGCATCGAGAAGCTGTCGCGCTACCCGTTCGACGAGGCCCTGCTCGACCGGGAGGTCTAAAGCAAACCGCCGTCCAGCGAATGTTGTGCCCACGAATCTAAGAGAGATCCCATGACCGATGTGAACTCGACAGAGGTAAGCCACTGGATCGCCGGCGAGCCCCTGGCCGGTGACCGCATGCTCGACGTCTTCAACCCGGCCACCGGCGAGGCCGTGCGTCGCGTCGCCCTAGGCGACGCAGTTACCGTGGAGCGGGCCATTGCCGCCGCCCGCGAGGCCCAGCCGGCCTGGCGCGATCTGCCGCCGGCCAAGCGTGCCCAGGTGATGTTTCGCTTCAAGACGCTGCTCGAGCGCGACGCCGACGAGATCTGCCGGCTGGTCGCCGAGGAGCACGGCAAGGTGCTCGAGGACGCCATGGGCGAGCTCAAGCGCGGCATCGAGAACGTCGAGTACGCCTGTGGCGTGCCGGAGCTGCTCAAGGGCGAGTATTCCCACAACGCCGGGCCGGGCATCGATACCTGGTCCAACCACCAGCCGCTGGGCATCGTCGCCGGCATCACGCCGTTCAACTTCCCGGCCATGGTGCCGCTGTGGATGTATCCCATGGCCATTGCCTGCGGCAACGCCTTCATCCTCAAGCCCTCCGAGCAGGTGCCTTCGGCCGCCATCAAGATGGCCGAGCTGCTCGACGAGGCCGGCCTGCCGCGGGGCATCTTCAGCGTGGTCCACGGCGACCGCGAGGCCGTGGATGCGTTGATCGACGCCCCGGACGTCAAGGCACTGTCCTTCGTCGGCTCCACGCCGGTGGCGCGCAAGATCTACGAGGGTGGCACCCAGCGAGGCAAGCGCGTACAGGCCCTGGGCGGGGCCAAGAACCACGCCGTGGTGCTGCCCGACGCCGACCTGGACAACGCCGCCAGCACTCTGATCGGCGCCGCCTTCGGTAGCGCCGGCGAGCGCTGCATGGCGATCTCGGTGGCCGTCTGCGTGGGCGACGACACCGCCGATGCCCTGGTCGGCAGGCTCGCCGACCAGGCCCGCACCCTGAAGATCGGTCCCGGCACCGAGCCGGGCCTGGACATGGGCGCGCTGGTCAACGCCGGCCATCGCGACAGGGTGGCCGGCTATATCGCCACGGGAGAAGAGGCCGGCGCCGAGCTGGTGGTCGACGGCCGCGAGCATCCGCTGGTCGAGGGCTCCCCGGGCTATTTCCTCGGCGCGACCCTGTTCGACCGGGTGACCCCGGCGATGGACATCTACCGCGACGAGATCTTCGGCCCGGTGCTGTGCGTGGTGCGCGTTGAGACCTTCGAGGAGGCCATCGCGCTGATCAACGCCCACCAGTACGGCAACGGCACCTGCGTGTTCACCCGCGATGGCGAGGCCGGGCGGCGCTTCGCGGATGCCATCGAGGTCGGTATGGTCGGCATCAACGTGCCGCTCCCGGTACCGGTGGCCTTCCACAGCTTCGGCGGCTGGAAAGAGTCGCTGTTCGGCGACCTGCACGCCTACGGCCCCGACGCGGTGCGCTTCTACACCCGTCGCAAGGCGGTCTCCCAGCGCTGGCCGCAGCGCGCCCAGCAGGAGCGCGCGCAGTTCAGCTTCCCCTCGGACTGAGCGTCTCACACTGAGCGTCGCGTACTGAGCGGCTTTTGAGGCGTAAGCGCGCCCGTCCCGTTTTGCGGAGCGGGCGCACTGCGTTACTGGGGCTTGTCCGGCGTCAAGGGAGCGGGCTCCGCGGCGCTGCTAATCTGTCGTCATGGGAATGTCACCGCAGTGCCATGCCGGGATGAGCCGATGACCCGCACGCCTGCTGCCGAGCCTGATGCGCGCGAGGACGCGCTGACGCCGCTGACGCTCAAGCGCGTCGGCATCGACACCTATCGCGAGAACGTTGCCTACATGCACCGCGAGTGCGACCGCTACCGGGCCGAGGGCTTCCAGGCGCTGGCCAAGGTCGAGGTACGTGCCGATGGCCGGCGGATCCTGGCCACCCTCAACGTGGTCGACGATGCCGCCATCGTCGGCTGCGGGGAGCTCGGTCTCTCCGAGGACGCCTTCGCGCTGTTGGGCGCGGGGGAGGGGATTCCCGTCAGCATCCGTCAGGCAGAGCCACCGCCCTCGATCCCCGCCATGCATCGCAAGCTGGCCGGCGAACGCCTGACCCGGGACGACTTTCGCCACATCATTCGCGACATCGCCGAGCGGCGCTACTCCAAGATCGAGCTCACCGCCTTCGTGGTGGCCTGCGGCCTGGGCGAGCTCGACCGCGAGGAGGTGTTCTACCTGAGCGACGCCATGAGCCGGGTGGGGCGGCGCCTGGACTGGCACGAGCATCCGGTGGTGGACAAACACTGCATCGGCGGCATTCCCGGCAACCGGACCTCCATGCTGGTGGTGCCGATCGTCGCCGCCCATGGCCTGCTGTGTCCCAAGACCTCGTCGCGGGCGATTACCTCGCCGTCCGGCACCGCGGACACCATGGAAGTGCTGGCGCGGGTCGACCTGCCCTTCGAGACGCTGAGTGAGTTGGTGCGTACTCACCGAGGCTGCCTGGCCTGGGGCGGTACCAGCGAGCTGTCGCCCGCCGACGACGTGCTGATCTCGGTGGAGCGTCCGCTGTCGGTGGACTCGCCCGGCCAGATGGTGGCCTCGATCCTGTCCAAGAAGATCGCCGCCGGATCCACCCACCTGCTGCTCGACATTCCCATCGGCCCCCATGCCAAGGTGAATTCGATGGCCGAGGCCAGGCGGCTGCGCAAGCTGTTCGAGTTCGTGGCCGGGCGCCTGGGGTTGACCCTGGACGTGGTGATTACCGACGGCAGCCAGCCGGTGGGGCGGGGTATCGGCCCCGTGCTGGAGGCTCGCGACGTGATGCGAGTGCTCACCAACCATCCAGAGGCACCCATGGACCTGCGCCAGAAGGCGCTACGCCTGGCCGGGCGGATGCTGGAGTTCGATCCGGACGTGCGCGGTGGCGACGGCTTCGGCCTGGCCCGCGACATCCTCGATGCCGGCCGCGCACTCGACAAGATGCAGGCGATCATCGAGGCCCAGGGCAGGCGGCCCTTCGATCCCGACCGGCCTCCGCTGGCGCCCCAGGTGCTGGAAGTGACCGCTCGCTGCGCAGGCACGGTGATCGCCATCGATAACCTGCAGCTGGCGCGTATCGCCCGGCTCGCCGGGGCGCCGCGGGCGGTCGGCGCGGGTATCGACCTGGCGGTGCGCATCGGCGATACGATCGAGGCCGGTCAGCCGCTATATCGCGTCTACGCCGCCTATGCCAACGAGTTGACCTTCGCCCGCCAGGCCTGCGAGCGCGACCATGGCATCGCCATCGGACACCCCGACCGGATCACCCGACTCAATGTGGAGGGCTGATGACTCCCGTGCTGCTGTACTGTGACGACGAGAGCGCTGCAGCGCGACGCCTGGCCGAGGCCGCGGGCCTGGAAGCCGGGGTCGTGGCCTGCCACCGCTTCCCCGATCGGGAGCTGCGCCTGACGTTGCCCTTCCCGCGCGCCGACGCGTTGCCGCGGACCCTGGTGGTCTATCGCAGCCTCGACCGGCCCAACGACAAGCTGGTCGAGCTGCTGCTGATCGCCCGACATGCCCGGCGTCAGGGAGTGCGTCGACTGGTGCTGGTGGCGCCCTATCTCGCCTACATGCGCCAGGACAAGGCCTTTCATCCCGGGGAGATCGTCAGTCAGACGCTGATCGGCGCATTCCTGGCCGAGCTGTTCGACGCGGTGATCACCGTCGATCCTCACCTGCACCGCATCGAACGGCTGGATCAGGCGATACCGCTCGCGCAGGCGTTGGCGCTGTCCGGGGCTTCCCGGCTCGGCGAGCTGGTCGCCGCCCGGCGCGAGGACCCGCTGCTGATCGGCCCCGATGCCGAGGCCTACCAGTGGGTGCGGGAGGCCGCAGCGGCCGGCGGCCTTGCCTTCGACGTCTGCCACAAGACGCGACGCGGCGATCGCGATGTGGCGATCGAACTGCCTGGCATTCCGGTGCGGGGCCGACAGGTGGTGCTGATGGACGACGTGGCCAGCACCGGCCACTCCGTGGCCCGGGCCGCCGAGGCGCTGCTCGCCGCCGGCGCCGTTTCGGTGGACCTGGCCGTGACCCATGCACTGTTTGCCGGCGATGCCCTGGCCGTCGTCGAGGCCGCCGGGGTAGGTGAGGTGTGGAGCACCGACTGTATCGCTCATGCCAGCAATGCCGTGCCCATGGCGCCCTTGCTCGGTCAGGCGCTGGTACGGGTGCTGGCGGGCCTGGGATGAGGACATGCTAGCCACCGAGGTAGCCAATGATGTCAAAGCGATGAAATGGCGTCGTTCGTCGGCGATGTTCCTCGTCTGACGCGGTTGTGCCGCGGCGGGCTTCGTGTTTCCTTCATGAGTCATCAAGGAAGACGCGAGGGATCGAGGCGCGATGGACATAACGAGCGGTGCCATGCTGCTGGCCGGCGTGGCCCTGGCGATGGGCGGATCGGCTCTAGGGCTGTCCTGGTATCTGCGACGCGGTGCGCGGCAGGCGCCGCCGGCGGAGCCGGACGCTCCCGCGGTGACGCGCGAGGCGCCGCCAGCGGCTGAGCCTCGGCCCGCCCCGCCCCCGACGGCCTCCGGCCCGGAGCCCGAGGCGGTGGCCCGGCGCTTTCGCGTCGCTTCGGCCGATGACGTCCGGCAATGCCTGTTCGTGGTTCTCGACTGGCCTGGCCTCGACACCAATCGACGGCTGCGGCGCAAGCTCGAGGAGCTCGACGCGGTCTACGACGCCAGGCAGCGGGTCTACAACATCCGACCACCGCGGACCGGCTATCGCATGGTGATCGCCAACAGCACCCCGCCCGGGGCATTGCCGCCTCTGCATGAGGAAGGCGAGCATCCGGTGGTCGAAGGCATCTCCATCCTGGTGCATTTCCGCAACAAGCGGCGGGTTGCTCACAGCCCGGACGCCCTGATCGATTTCACCCTCGGCGTGGCGGCGCTGGGCGGCAAGATCCTCGATGCAGAGCGCCGCGAGATCAGCGACGAGGAGTTCGAGCAGCTACGCCGCGCCGCACCCTGAGTCGCGGCGCTCGCGTTCATGCTGCCGGCATCGCTCGATGTCCTGGATCGGACGTCCGCTGAGGGGATGGCAGCCCAAGGGGCCGCCGGAATGCTATGGTCAATTCCTGATACCGCACACTTGTGCGTACCGAGACTGTCCAGGGAGGGAATCATGGCGTTATTCGATCGTGACCGGCGCGAGGAGAATCCACGAACCCGCCGGCTCTATGCGCTCTGGGAACTGGTCTACACCTTCGTCGACTTCGGTGCCGCGGCCGCCTTTCTGGTCGGCTCGGTGCTGTTTCTCTACGAGAGCCAGCAGACGCTGGCCACCTGGTTCTTCATCGTCGGCTCAGCCATGTTTGCCTTCAAGCCGACCATCCGCACCGTCCGTGACCTCAAGCTGGCCTCCATGGGCGATGTGGAAGACCTGGAGCGTGAAGCGCGCGGTGACTGATGTCGGGCGTCGCTAGCTGCGGCGCCGCCAATCCCCTGAACGCAGCGGCGGCGGTCGTCGCGGGATCGCGGCCCGCGTTGGCGTGGTCGTCAGCGGTGGCCCGTGATGGTGGTCGTCGAGTTCGGCCAGTCGGCGGATACGCTCGCGGGTGTCGGGGTGGGTGCGCAGCCACTCGAGCGCCGCTGGACGCTGACGCCCGAACAGGCTCGACAGCCAGCGTCCATGCTGACGTTCCAGCACCATCAGTGCCGACATCAGGCCCTGCGGGTCGCCGGTGAGCGCCGCGGCCTCGAGGTCGGCGGTGTATTCTCGCTGGCGGGACAGGGCCAGCGACAGCAGGGTGCTGAGCGTGGGAGCGAAGGCCACGACCAGCAGCGTCAGCCAGGGCATGGTGACGTCGCCGGCCAGCATCAGCGGCAGGCTGAACAGGATCGCCAGCTGGATGGCCGAGGTCAGCCACAGCGTCAACCGGGTCATGGTGGCGGCGATCGACATCACCCGGGTATCGCCGTGACGCAGGTGGCTTACCTCATGGGCCAGCACGCCGGCCAGCTCGCGCAGCGTCAGCGAACGCAGCAGCCCTTCGGTGATCGCGATGCCGCCGTCGCGCGGGCCGCCCACCGCGAAGGCGTTGAGCTCCGGTGACGCGGCATAGTAGAGCTGCGGTGGGCTTCTCAGGCCGGCCCGGGCATAGAGGCGGGCGAGCAGGGCATGGATTTCCGGTGCCTGCGACGGCGCCAGTCGGCCGGCACCGGCCTGGGTCAGGATCAGCCGAGCGGGCACCCGGCTCGTCGCCAGCGTGGCCACCGTGACCGCGGCCAGGCCGATGAGCACGCCGCCGAGGCCGGCCATCAGGTAGCCAGGCAGGGACAGCGTGAGCGCGAGTCCGCCCATGATCAGTGCTGTCTGGACGCCGTTGACCAGCCGCTGTCGAGTCAAGCGTATCTGCCCCGATGTCATGATTCGCCTCGCGGTAGTTCTGTCCTCTATAACCTAGTCTGAGACGGATCGCATGGTGTCCGCCGCTCCCGCGCAGGTCGAGGCGTACGCAGGCATAGCCGTGGCCGGCGAAATAGCGATGCAAGGGTTCGTCGCGCAGGCGCGTGAAGTCGCGCTTGCGATAGGGCACGTATTCGAGGATCACCGGGACGGGGTCTCCCACGGCATCGGTGGGCAGCCAGACGCGTGCGGCCAGCCGAGTGCCGTCGGACATGGGAATCCACAGGTTCTCGATGACGCGCACGGTGCGAGGGAAGGAATGCACGATCTTCATGGACACCCCCGGAAGCATGGCCGGCAGCGGGGGCTGTTCTCAGCATATATGACGATGCGCCTCTCGGCGTTGGGCTCGAGAGGCGCGATGGCCCCGGAGAATCGGGGCAAACCTTGACCGGCGTCATCGCCGCTTGCGTCCGCTCGCCTATGCTCATTCATGCGATCAGATCGGCTGGTCGACGTCCCGCCGGCGGAGCGTGTGGCAAGGCGTTTTCGCCGAGCGTTTACTCTCTACATGTCGCTTGTACCGAGGTGCAATGTCATGGCCGATAAGAAGTTGAAGGGGGCATCTGCCGCCGCCAGCCAACTGGCCAAGGCGCCCGAGACGAAGGCCGAGGAACCCGCGTCTCGCCCGATCAGTCCCTTCCGGGAACTGGATCGCATGTTCGACAGTTTACTGGCCCGGGACTGGATGCATCCGTTGCGCTGGGAGCGCATGTCGTCACTGGAGCCGAGGATGCCGCGGGTCGATATCCTCGACAAGGATACCGAGGTGGTGCTGCGCGCCGAGATTCCCGGCATCGAGCGTGAGGATCTCGACGTCTCGGTGACCGACCGCACGGTGACCATCAAGGGCGAGAGCCACAAGGAAACCCGCCAGGAAGAGGGCGAGTACTATCGCTGCGAGATTTCACACGGCAGCGTGCTGCGAACCGTGGAACTGCCTTGCGACATCGATGCCGACAAGGCGAAGGCCAACTTCCGCAACGGTGTACTGGAACTGACCCTGCCCAAGGTCAAGGAAGCGCATCGCCGCCGGTTGGATATCCAGTCGTGAACTGCATGGCAGGGCGGGGCCGGGAGGCCCCGCCCTGCCCATCGGCTGGCCGAGGCTTCGACCTCAGGATCATGCCTGCCGGGCGTGGCCGGCATAGCGTTCCATCAATACATCACACTCGGACGCCTTCTGACGGGCATATTCCAGCAGCGGGCGTTCCAGCTCTGGCGTGCCGTTGACCCCCAGCAGCCGCCGTGCGAAGCGGTGACCCTCGAGGGCCGCATCCAGCGTCTCCTGCCACACGAGATCGGCCGTGGCATCGTCGACGATGAAGCAGTCTCCACCCTGTCCGCTTCCGCCGTGCGATGGGGAGAGCGTGTCGGGCAGCGCCACGCAGGCGCCCAGTCCGAGGCTCTCGGCGGCCCATTTCAGGGCGTCGATCCTGTGTTCGCAGGCGATACCCAGCTGGGTCATCCGTTGGCTGCGGTCGGCGTCGTAGGGCAGGAAACTCAGGGCCAGCTGTCGATAGCGGCGGCTGGCCTCGATCTCGAGGATACTGGCCTGCAGGAGCTCATCCTGCGGCAGAAGAGTGAGCGTCTTGATGTCGATCATTGCTGTTAGCCTCGTGGAATTTCCCGGAAATTCCCTGCGTTGACGATGCTCTCGAGCACCGGCCGATGATGTTGGAGTGGCGAGGAATGGCGCTCGAGCGGGCGTCGGCGGGACCGTCGAGACATCATCGGGCGTAGTCTATGGAGGGCCGTTGGCGCCCGCCTTGACCGGCATCAATGTTTCGCGGTGACGTCCTTGGTCGCCTGAGTCGTGGCGCGGTATATGCTGAGAGCCATCGTCGGGCGTCCGTGTCGTGTGCCGAGGGAGGATCGGTATGGGGCGCGGGGTGAGAGTCATCGAGAACGCCTGGATCCCCATGGCGGATGGCGCACGGCTGGCCGCCAAGCTGTGGCTGCCGGCGGGTGTCGATACGACGCCGGCTCCCGTGGTGATCGAATACATTCCCTACCGCAAGCGGGATTTCCGCTCGCCGCGGGATAGCCAGGTCCATGGCTACTTCGCCCGGCACGGCTATGCCGCCGTGCGGGTCGACCTGCGCGGCAGCGGCGACTCCGACGGCCTGCTGCGTGACGAATACCTGCCCCGCGAGCTCGAGGACGGCGGCTCGCTGTGCTTCGATACGCCGCCGCTGGAGGCGGTCCTCGAGATACTCGGCCAGGCGGTAGTCGAGCTCGAGTTGGCCGCCGACCGACCCCAGGCGATGGTGGCCGTACGCTTGTCCGATATCGCGCCCGACGGCAGCGTGACCCGGGTGACCTATGGCCTGTTGAACCTGAGCCATCGCCATGGCCACCGCCGGCCATCACTCTGCTGGTGCCAGCGCATCGGGAATGGACGGTACACTTCAACCTGGCGACCAACGAGGCCAGCCTCAACGTCATCGACAACGATGGCAGCTGGCGTCTCGAGGAGCAGGAGATGACGCTCGGCTACGATGTCACCGAGCGCTATCGCCAGGCCAACGATGACTACGCCACGCTGTGCGGCGAGCGGGTCTTCTCGCGAACCTGGAACGAGACGCTCCCGCGCGATCATCTTTGACGACGGGCGACGGGCGACGGGCGACGGGCGACGGGCGACGGGCGACGGGCGACGGGCGACGGGCGACGGGCGACGGGCGACGGGCGACGGGCGACGGGCGACGGGCGACGGGCGACGGGCGACGGGC
>NZ_JBIEKH010000148.1:0-525 GCF_043496985.1 Halomonas sp. B23F22_20 | reverse complement strand
GAACGGCTCCCCCCGTCTATGACGGGGCGCCGGACGCTCGACGGCAGGCTGTGATGGATGGCTTGAAGCGTCGACCGTTCCCTGCTCAAGCGGAGGCGGTGCAGGCGGTGTCGGCCCTTCTGCACGACCGGCACGAGCCTGCCGCCATCCTCAACGCTGAGATGGGCACGGGGAAGACCATCATGGCGATCGCCACCGCGGCGATCTGTCATGCCCAGGGCGACCGACGCTTCCTGGTGATCGCACCGCCACACCTGGTCTACAAGTGGCGTCGCGAGATCCTCGAGACCATCGATGATGCGCGTGTCTGGGTGCTGAACGGCCCGGACACCCTTGCGAAGCTGCTCAAGCTGCGTGAGGCGCTCGGAGTCGCTGATGATGGGCGACCCGAGTTCTTCATCATCGGTCGCGTGAGGATGCGAATGGGCTTCCATTGGCGCCCGGTGGCGCGACCTAGGCGAGTGCTGGGGAGCGCCCCGCTCGCGTCATGCACAGACTGTGGCCAAGTCGTTACGGACTAGATCG
>NZ_JBIEKH010000147.1:0-528 GCF_043496985.1 Halomonas sp. B23F22_20 | reverse complement strand
AGTCATTGAAGTGGCAAAGGAAAACGGGGTACCAACAATAGGTATTACCAACTTCGCCAAATCGCCGTTCAGTAAACTAGTGGATGTCTGTCTGTTTACTACTTCTCAAGAAACCGATTATCGTTCAGAGGCCCTTGCTTCAAGAATCGCAGAGCTCTCGATTATCGATGCCTTATACGTCAATTACAGCCTGAAGTATCAGGAACAAGCACAACACGCTCAAACGAAAATGCGCGATGCGATAGCAAGAAGAAGATTATAAAATGTAGTAAAAAGTTCTTCATGGTAAGTAGAGGCTCAAATAAAATTTGAGCCTCTTTTTTACTGTCCTTTACCACTCTGCAATACTATTGTCTTGATGACGCCATACCGGATTGCGCCAGTTGTGTCCTTCTTGGGCCCGTTCTTTGACATACTCTTCGTCAATTTCAATCCCAAGACCTGGTCCTTGTGGGATCTGTACGAAGCCATCTTTATAATCAAATACACTGCGGTCTTTAATATAATCTAGTAAATCGTTCTCTTTGT
>NZ_JBIEKH010000146.1:0-528 GCF_043496985.1 Halomonas sp. B23F22_20 | reverse complement strand
GGGTTCTCGATGGCGATCTCTAAGCCGTTGAGGCGCACCTTGCCCTTGCGGTAGTTGCCCGCCTCGGCCTGGGCGGGAGTAGGCTCGGTGTTGGTCTCGGATGCTGCCCGCTCGATGTCAATGGTGGTATCGGGCAGGTTGGAAGCAGGGTCTTCCATACCCTGCTCTCGCCAGGCTTGCTCCCATTCCTCCTGGGTTCGCTGGCCGACGCTTTCGCTGCCCCCTTCTTGGCTTTCGGGCTGCTGGCCGTTGATGCGCTCCATCACCCCGGAAAAGCGTTGGGCGGCAGCGTCCAGGCGCTGGCGTACCGGCTCCATGGCCGACTCATCGCCGCGACTGCGCGCCAGGGTCTCGGCCTCCAGGGCGGCCGACGCCTCCTCACTGACCGCGTCCAGTTCTGCCACGGCCTCCTGATCCCCCTGTGCCTCTGCGGCAGCTCGCAGCGCCTTGAAGGCGTCGCCATAGGTGATGGAGTCGCGCACCTCACGCTCGGCGGATGACAGCTCAAAGCGCGGACGACGAATCAGC
>NZ_JBIEKH010000145.1:0-529 GCF_043496985.1 Halomonas sp. B23F22_20 | reverse complement strand
TGCTGGGAGGCTGTTTGGGCGACATCACTCCCCGGGCTCTGCGCTTCCGGTGAGCCACCCTGGTTCTCCTGAGACTGATCTGCCGGTTGCTGCGCGCCACCGGTGGTGTCGTTCCCGTCCGTGAGAGTTGGCGGGGCTACCTGGGGAGACTCCTCGTTACCCGGTTGCGGCTGAACAGCATCAGGATTGCGAATTGCACGCATTTCCTGATCCAGCTGACCCCATACGTCCTGCTCGTTATTGTCCAGACTCCACCTGCGCCGACGGTACTCAAGGATGGTCTTGAGTGTATGGTCGAGCACATGCAGGTGGGCTCCCGAGTGATCCTCGAGCATGCCGAGTAACCGATCCTCAACGATCTCCCACGGCAGTACGGTCTGCTCCTCGTGATCGAACTGTGAAACCGTCTCATGCCAGGCGACATCAAATAGCCCTTCCGCATCACCTTCTGCCTCGTCGCTATCGATCCGTTTCCAGATAAGCAGACAAGCCTCACGGTAGGCGATGAGCTTCTTGATCTGGGACTGCC
>NZ_JBIEKH010000144.1:0-530 GCF_043496985.1 Halomonas sp. B23F22_20 | reverse complement strand
AAGGTAATTGAGTTCACGCGGTTAGAAATCAATCCCGACTCTCTCAAGCGAACCTATAATCGCGCAGAAAAGAAACTCGGTTCCGTAATGTCGGAAGAACAAAACTGTCTGCCTCTCAGGAAAGTATTTGCTGCCCTCAAGATGTCTGGTTTCCTGATAGCACACGATGGTGATAAAAGCTCTTTCGACGCGGACGTTGAGCGTTTCGTGTCGCACGCCAATCTATCCAAGTCCCATGTCGAGAAAATCAAATCGGATATTGAGGCAATGATGAGGCCCAATAGGGAGCCGGAAACCCCGGCGTGACCGACTTTCCGTGAACACCTCGTCATTCGGCGTGATAGCCTGGCCAGGAGCCCTCCAGGCAGCTCTCCCAGGATCGAAGCGTTATCCCCACCATTCCTGACAGAGACGCCCATGCCGAACCCTATCCGCCAAACTGCCGTACTGCGGCCTAGCCGGTTTCGCCACGTTACCCGGGTTGCCCGGATCACCGGCCGGATGCCGGAGCGTGACGTGATGCTGCTATG